>NZ_JACJDS010000129.1:0-235 GCF_014163635.1 Pseudoalteromonas sp. SR44-8 | reverse complement strand
AAGCGCAATGGCTTGAATCAATTCAACGTTTCAGGCAGCAGTACTCAAATTTTGCAGGCAGCAAACAACGGTTAAAGCAGCAAGCCGCCAGCAACGATGTAAAATGGTACAAAGGCGCAGGTTGAACAGTTGCATCTTTATTGGTTTGTTTAAAAAACACGATATTAAATAAAGTGATGACCTAGCTTTGCCTTTATTTGCCTAAAACTCCTTCCAAGCCACTGAATTCTCAGTT
>NZ_JACJDS010000128.1:0-239 GCF_014163635.1 Pseudoalteromonas sp. SR44-8 | reverse complement strand
AACTCACTACCACTGATAGTCCATGTACCTGCGCCATCAGCCGTCACGGTCCGCGATTGGTTATTCGAACCATCGCTGATAGTCACACTGACACTGGCATTGGCTTCTGCGCCAGAGCCGGTGATCAATACACTGCCATCTTCTACAGCATTGATCCGGCCATCAACCTCAATCGGGGTGGCAATCGTCAAGGCATTCGGTGCTGCGTTATCTAAAATCACTGAGGTGCTGGTTGCACT
>NZ_JACJDS010000127.1:0-241 GCF_014163635.1 Pseudoalteromonas sp. SR44-8 | reverse complement strand
TTAACATCGGCGTTTGAATCCATCCATGGAGCTTGGTTACATCGGTCATCCATGACCTCACTTCCTCAGGCTGCGAAACTCCGTTTCGGTCCCTCGTCACCTAAGCTGCCTGTGCGGCAGTGAACTATTGTTAAATTAACATCGGCGTTTGAATCCATCCATGGAGCTTGGTTACATCGGTCATCCATGACCTCACTTCCTCAGGCTGCGAAACTCCGTTTCGGTCCCTCGTCACCTAAGC
>NZ_JACJDS010000126.1:0-245 GCF_014163635.1 Pseudoalteromonas sp. SR44-8 | reverse complement strand
CGGGTCTTTGTTTCGTGACAGTTTAACTTCGCCAGAAGTTAATATTGAATACTAAAGTAGATACCAATCAACAAACGTAAACGTTCATTAAATGGCACTGAATGATACTGCTATCATTCTTTTTTTACTTTTGAAAACTCTGTACAAATAACAATGTTATTCATACGAATTTTATTATCAGCTTTTCCAAATTTTTAAAGAGCATATTAATTAGTTATCCCAAAGGGATACGCACTAATTAACAA
>NZ_JACJDS010000125.1:0-245 GCF_014163635.1 Pseudoalteromonas sp. SR44-8 | reverse complement strand
TGCCAAGGCTGGGAAGATATTGAAGATTTTGGCCATGATAGATTAGATTGGCTCAGGAAGTACGTTCCTCTTGAGCAAGGTATCCCTCGCCATGACACAATCGCTCGTGTGATGAGTCGCATTGATATGACGCAGTTTCAAGATTCTTTTTCTTCTTGGATGAAAGACTGTTCTAAATTAACTCAGGGCGATGTAGTTGCGATTGATGGTAAGCGATTGAAAGGTTCATTTAATCAGTCAGATAG
>NZ_JACJDS010000124.1:0-249 GCF_014163635.1 Pseudoalteromonas sp. SR44-8 | reverse complement strand
TTTCAAGTTTTCTTTAAAAAACGCTTGCGTAAAATTCGCCGCGCCCTATAATGCGACCCCACTGAGACGGCAGACAGCAACGCTTAGCGAGGCAAGAGTTAATCAGTTAGTCGAGTAAAACTTGAGTTTAGATTTTTAATAAAGTTTAAAATTAAGTGTTGACAAAAAAATAGGAAAGCGTAATATGCGCAGCCCTAGCGAGATAAAGTTTAACTTTAACCGCAACGTTCTTTAACAATATAAAGCAAT
>NZ_JACJDS010000123.1:0-250 GCF_014163635.1 Pseudoalteromonas sp. SR44-8 | reverse complement strand
TACTATTCTACGAATAAAGAATGGTGGGTCATGATGGACTTGAACCATCGACCAATGGATTAAAAGTCCACTGCTCTACCAACTGAGCTAATGACCCGCTCTGATGTGCCTAAGCACGCTGCGTAAATCCGCCGATTATAACCACTCTACTATTCTACGAATAAAGAATGGTGGGTCATGATGGACTTGAACCATCGACCAATGGATTAAAAGTCCACTGCTCTACCAACTGAGCTAATGACCCGCTCTG
>NZ_JACJDS010000122.1:0-251 GCF_014163635.1 Pseudoalteromonas sp. SR44-8 | reverse complement strand
TAGAACTTATTTGTTCGTAGTGTCCACACAGATGATTGTTAATTAGTGCGTATCCCTTTGGGATAACTAATTAATATGCTCTTTAAAAATTTGGAAAAGCTGATAATAAAATTCGTATGAATACATTGTATTTGTACAGAGTTTTCAAAAGTAAAAAAGAATGATAGCAGTATCATTCAGTGCCATTTAATGAACGTTTTACGTTTGTTGATTGGTATCTACTTTAGTATTCAATATTAACTTCTGGCGAA
>NZ_JACJDS010000121.1:0-251 GCF_014163635.1 Pseudoalteromonas sp. SR44-8 | reverse complement strand
ACGGCAAGTTCAGTTTAAAAATGATGAATCGCGTAAAAAGCTAAGCTACATCGACAAAATGAAGGTCAAAATAGACAGCCCAATCGGGCGACGACAGTACAGCAAACGACTTGGCTGTATAGAGCTAGTGTTCGGGAATATTACAGTTAACAAAGGCATGAATAAATTGACCTTACGCGGTCAAACGAAAGTGAATGCCCAATGGCAACTGTATTGCTTAGTTCATAATATAGAAAAGCTGCAAAACAGGA
>NZ_JACJDS010000120.1:0-251 GCF_014163635.1 Pseudoalteromonas sp. SR44-8 | reverse complement strand
TGGGTTCGGTCCTCCAGTTGATGTTACTCAACCTTCAACCTGCCCATGGCTAGATCACCGGGTTTCGGGTCTATACCTTGCAACTAGTCGCCCAGTTAAGACTCGGTTTCCCTACGGCTACCCTAATCGGTTAACCTCGCTACAAAATATAAGTCGCTGACCCATTATACAAAAGGTACGCAGTCACCCAACAAGTGGGCTCCTACTGCTTGTACGTACACGGTTTCAGGTTCTATTTCACTCCCCTCACA
>NZ_JACJDS010000011.1:0-130019 GCF_014163635.1 Pseudoalteromonas sp. SR44-8 | reverse complement strand
TAGGACCTAGTGGATAACATATTACTCTTGAAAGTAAGTGCCCCAGCCGTCGTATTCTACGTCGGTGTCGATCGCAAGTTGTGCTAGTTTATCAACATCTTCCATTATTACGTCAACATCTAACTCAGCTTCAACAACGATGTCAAAGCCCCAAATCTTACTGCCGTCTTCAAGCTCAAGTTCTGCAGGCTCTTCAACATCATAGCCTAGTTTAAACGCAGCTAGTGCAGCTTGCTCAAGCTTGACAAAGTCTTCGCAAACAAAGTGATGTTCTACTTCGTATAAGATCTCAGGATCAGAACCATCTTCTAATAACGAAGTTACAATGTCTTCACTAATTTCACGCCAATTTTCCATTACTTTTCTCTCACTTGAGCATCTAATTCAGTTATTCTAGCAGCCATTTTGCTATGAATACGCTTTGCGTGTTCACGTGCTCCAATCGTTTTATCAAGTGGCTCTGGCGCTAACATGTCTATGTAGATTATACCATTGTCCCAGCGATTTAGCTTAATGGTTTTATATGTTGTGCTCATACATACAGGTACTACAGGTACATCCGCATTTAAAGCCGTGTGAAATGCACCTGTTTTAAATGGTAATAAGCCACGTCCGTAACTGCGGGTTCCCTCTGGGAAAATCCACACTGACAAGCCTTTTTGTTTGATTTTATCGGCCGATTTAGTGATCGTGCTAGCCGCTTTAGAACGATTTCCCCGATCAATTAAAATATTGCCCGAAAGCCAATATAGCTGTCCAAAAAATGGGATCCACTTAAGACTTTTTTTACCTAAACTGACACAGTTTTTTGGTACCGCCGCCGGTAAAGTGAAAATATCGTAATTATTTTGATGGTTTGCAACATACACTGCAGGGCCACAATTTTGCGCGTCAGGATGGCGTGTAATAACCACGTTTACACCAAGCATTTTAGCCACTGTGCCAAACCAACTTGAAATAATATGTACATTATTTATATGAAAAGGTTTTACTAAACAAAGGAGTAAACCAAATACACAGCTTAATAAAATAAACAATGCCATAATAACAATACGAATAATAGCTAACAAAGAAAACGCTCCAAAAATAATAACGCCAGCATTATAGCGTTATTTTTGCCGCTAAACGAGTGTTTAGCGAACACATGTAAGCTTAAAATAATTTTCTGCTTTAAAAACAAACGACCTGCAATAGCAGGCCGTTTTATTCATAGATATAAAAAAATACTTACTCGGTTTCTGTCGGCTCAATATCATCATCAATCGCCGTCAGCTCTACAACCGCTTCATCGACACGCTGTAAACCACGCGGTAGTTTGTTACCTCGACGGCCACGCTCGCCATGATAGTGCTCCAAATCAGTAGGTTTAAGAGTCAGTTTACGCTTACCTGCATGCAAGGTAACACTGGTACCTTCAGGCACCACTGCCAGCACTTTAACAAACTCTTCACGCGCTTGTACTTTGGCACTTGGGATAGAGATTATCTTGTTACCCTTACCTTTACCTAGTTTTGGTAAATCACGTAATGGGAATAACAACATCCGGCCCTCATTAGATATCGCCATACAGTAATCGTTAGCAACATCATTAACCCGAATTGGCGCTAATAATTGCCCACCTTTAGGCACACTGACCAGGGCTTTACCGTTTTTGTTTTTACTTACTAGATCTACAAAATCAGTAATAAAACCATAACCTGCATCTGATGCCATTAACAACACTTGTTTGTCTTCGCCCATCACTACATGCTCAAAATTAGCACCTGCAGTAAGGTTAAACCGACCTGTCATTGGTTCACCTTGGCTTCGTGCCGACGGTAACCCATGCGCATCAGTGGCAAATGCACGCCCAGCAGAATCTAAGAACACCGCAGGTTGGTTACTCTTACCACGCGCAGAGGCTTTATATGCATCGCCAGCCCGGTAACTGAGCCCTTCAACATCTAAATCATGGCCTTTACCAACACGCGCCCAACCTTTTTCAGACAACACAACGGTTACTGATTCTGATGGGATTAAATCTTTTTCGCTTAATGCTTTAGCTTCAAGACGTTCGACAATCGGTGAACGGCGCTCATCACCATACAGCTCTGCTGCTTCTTGAATCTCTTTTTTTAGTAACGTCGACATACGACGTTCAGAGCCTAAAGTCAGCTGTAATTTATCGCGTTCTTTGGCAAGCTCATCTTGCTCACCTCGAATTTTAAACTCTTCAAGTTTCGCTAAATGACGTAGTTTTAATTCAAGGATTGCTTCGGCTTGGATGTCTGTAATACCAAAGCGTTCCATTAACACAGGCTTTGGCTTGTCTTCGCTACGAATAATCTCAATAACTTCATCAATATTTAAAAAGGCTGCAAGTAAACCTTCTAAAATATGTAAACGAGCCAATACTTTATCTAAACGATATTGCAGGCGACGGCGCACTGTTTCACGACGGAACACCAGCCACTCAGTTAAAATGGTTCGTAAATCTTTTACCTGCGGACGGCCATCAAGGCCAAGCATATTGATATTAACGCGGTAATTTTTTTCCAAGTCCGTAGTGGCAAATAAATGAGCCATTAACGGCTCCACTTTAATGCGATTAGAACGCGGAATGATGACAATCCGGGTTGGATTTTCATGATCTGATTCGTCACGTAAATCAGCGACCATAGGCAGCTTTTTGGCATTCATTTGCGCTGCGATTTGCTCAAGTACTTTACCACCAGAACATTGATGTGGCAGTGCAGTAATGACAATATCGCCGTGCTCCTCTGTATAAATAGCGCGCATTTTTATCGAACCACGGCCGGTTTGATAAATTTTACGAATATCCGCTTTTGAAGTGATTATTTCAGCTTCAGTTGGGTAATCGGGAGCTTGTACATGCTCAAGCAATTGATCTAACTCAGCTTTAGGGTTATCCAACAGCAAACAACAGGCACTGGCTACTTCGCGCACGTTGTGTGGCGGAATGTCAGTTGCCATACCGACTGCAATACCCGTAATACCATTGAGTAAAATATGTGGTAAGCGTGATGGTAATACTTGTGGTTCATCCATTGTGCCATCAAAGTTTGGCGTCCAATCAACAGTTCCTTGGCCAAGTTCTTTTAACAGTACTTCTGAGAACTTAGATAAACGCGCTTCGGTATAACGCATTGCCGCAAATGACTTTGGATCATCTGCAGCCCCCCAGTTCCCTTGCCCATCAACTAATGGGTAACGATAAGAAAATGGTTGTGCCATTAACACCATCGCTTCATAACAGGCGCTATCACCATGAGGATGATACTTACCGAGTACATCACCAACGGTACGGGCTGACTTTTTATACTTAGCCGTTGCCGATAAACCCAGTTCACTCATGGCGTAAATAATACGACGTTGTACTGGTTTTAGACCATCGCCAATATGTGGCAATGCCCTATCCATGATCACATACATGGAATAATTCAAATAGGCGTCTTCAGTAAAACGCCCCATTGTTTGTTGCTCAATTCCTTGCAATAGCAAGGTATCTGTATCACTCATCAAAGCCTACCTAATTTTTTTTATAGCTTACACGGTAGATCACATTGGCATAATCATCGGAGATCAATAAGCTGCCATCGGCAAGTTCTGCAAAAGCAACCGGACGACCCAATGTTTCTTCGTTTTTCATAAAGCCCGTAATAAACGGCGTGTATTTTATCACACGTCCTTGCTCAATAGTGGCAACTGCCACTTTATATCCAGATTTTTTACTGCGGTTCCACGAGCCATGTTCAGCAACAAATAATTGCTGCTTATAAGTAGCAGGAAATTGTTTACCTTGATAAAAATGAATCCCTAATGGAGCAACATGCGCACCCAAAGCTAAAGCTGGGGCACTGTAATCGGCAATATTTTTACCTTTACCAAATTCAGGATCTAAGATGGCACCTGCATGCACATAGGGAAAACCAAAATGTTCACCTTCGGTTGTTAAGCGGTTTAGTTCATCCGGTGGAAGATCATCCCCCATCATATCTCGACCATTATCACTAAACCACATAGCCTGGGTGCTAGGATGAAAGTCAAAACCAACAGAGTTACGCACACCTTGTGCTAACGTGGTCATTTGTTTGGTGTTTACATCCAATGAAAATATTCGCCCATAGCGCTCATCTTCGCCGCAAATATTACAAGGTACACCCACAGGAATGATTAACTCGCCAGTTGGTGAAAAGCGTAAGAACTTCCAACCGTGGTGACTTTCTGTCGGTAATGCGTCGTATACCACTTCATATTTAGGTGCTTTTAATTGTGTATCAATATTCTTGAAGCGGATAATACGTTGTACTTCAGCAACATACAGGTCGCCATCTTTGATTGCTAAACCCGATGGCATAGTTAAACCACTGGCCACCAGTATTTGTTTATCAGCAACCCCATCACTATTGTGATCAATAAGTGCATATACGTTTCCCGCTCTGCGCGAGCCAACATAGACAATACCTTTTTTAGATACTGCTAATTGCCGTGCATTTTCCACATCACTGGCAAATATGCTTACAGTAAAACCATTAGGAACACTGAGTTCTTTAAGGATTTCTTTTGCTGCTAAGGACGGGCTTAGCAAGCCTAAAGTTAGTAGAGAAACTAGTAATTTATTCATCGATTTTACCCTATTTGGCCATGCTGCTTCGCTGCATATAACGCTTAATCTGCTTTCTATTAAAAATCTTTGAGCGACGTTTTTTCACCACAGCAAACTTGCCATGACTTAGAACTCACCGCGAACACTGATTATACGAGCTTTAATTAAGTAATCAGGACTTTGATTACATAGTCGTTTGTCAGCAAATACCAATTGCATTAAATTAGTGAGTTATTTTACCTTAGGGGGATATAACTCACTAAATAATCATGTTTTTAATAAATTGGTATAAATCGAGTTACAGCTTTATACGATACAAGTACAAACAACTTTAAAAATCACACTTGAGCACGATTACCATGATCTTCTAACCATTGACGACGATCTGATGAGCGCTTTTTCGCCAGCAACATATCCATCATTTCCATGGTTTCCACTTCATCCTCTAAGGTTAGCTGGACTAAGCGGCGAGTATTAGGATCCATGGTCGTTTCGCGTAGTTGCAGTGGGTTCATTTCACCCAAGCCTTTGAAACGCTGTACGTTTACTTTACCGCGTTTTTTCTCTGCTTCAATACGCGCTAGGATGCCGGATTTTTCATCTTCATCAAGGGCATAATAAACATCTTTACCAATGTCGATTCTAAACAACGGCGGCATAGCTACATATACGTGACCCGTTTTCACCAACGTTGGGAAATGACGAACAAATAGTGCACACAACAAAGTCGCAATATGCAGTCCATCGGAGTCAGCATCCGCTAAGATACAAATTTTATTATAGCGCAACGAAGAGATATCAGTTGAGTCAGGGTCGATACCCAGCGCCACAGAAATATCATGCACCTCTTGTGACGCTAAAATTTGCCCTGACTCAATTTCCCACGTATTCAAAATTTTACCACGTAGTGGCATTATTGCCTGAAACTCACGATCACGTGCTTGTTTAGCTGAGCCACCAGCTGAGTCACCTTCTACTAAAAATAGCTCAGTACGGTCGTTATCTGCAGCGCTACAGTCGGTTAATTTGCCCGGTAATGCGGGACCTGCGGTAACACGCTTACGCACCACTTTTTTGGCTGCGCGAAGACGTTTCTGTGCATTAGAAATACATAACTCTGACAGTAACTCAGCAGTATCGGTGTGCTCATTTAACCATAAACTGAATGCATCTTTTACCACCCCAGATACAAATGCCGAGCACGAACGAGAAGATAATTTCTCTTTGGTTTGACCAGCAAATTGTGGATCTTGCATTTTCACTGATAAAACGTAGCTACACCGTTCCCAAATGTCATCGGGGGTGAGCTTAACGCCACGCGGCAGTAAGTTTCTAAATTCACAAAACTCACGCATAGCCTCAAGTAAACCTTGTCGCAAACCATTTACGTGAGTACCGCCTTGCGCAGTTGGTATTAAGTTAACGTAACTTTCAGCTATCGATTCACCGCCTTCAGGTAACCAAACAACCGCCCAATCAGCACCTTCCGTTGAACTTGAAAACTCACCGGTAAATGGGTCTTTTGGCAGTACTTCGTAACCTTTAACAGCTTCGTTTAAGTAGTCTTTAAGGCCTGTTTCGTAATACCACTCTTGGGTTTCTTTGGTTTGTTTATTAACAAACTTAATACGTAAGCCTGGGCAAAGTACGGCTTTAGCTTTTAATAAATGATGTAATTTAGTCAACGAGAAATTAGCTGAGTCAAAGTAGCTTACATCAGGCCAAAAACGTACAGTTGTACCTGTATTACGTTTACCTACTGTGCCTATAACATGAAGATCTTCAACTTTATCACCGCTTTCAAACGCCATCATGTATTGTTGTGCATCGCGGCGCACAACCACTTCAACGCGCGTTGATAATGCATTAACCACGGAGATCCCTACCCCGTGCAAACCACCTGAAAATTGGTAGTTTTTATTAGAGAACTTGCCACCAGCATGCAGCTTGGTAAAAATCAATTCGACCCCTGGAAT
Organism: Pseudoalteromonas sp. SR44-8; assembly: GCF_014163635.1. Classification (NCBI taxonomy): domain Bacteria; kingdom Pseudomonadati; phylum Pseudomonadota; class Gammaproteobacteria; order Alteromonadales; family Pseudoalteromonadaceae; genus Pseudoalteromonas; species Pseudoalteromonas sp. SR44-8. The sequence continues at coordinate 123,437 of NZ_JACJDS010000011.1, read as the reverse complement.
ACCTTCTTCTGGGTGAATATCGATAGGCATACCACGGCCATCATCGCTAACTTCTAGCGAATTATCTTCATGCAAAATGACATCAATTCTAGTGGCATGTCCGGCCATGGCTTCATCGACACTGTTATCAATAACCTCTTGTCCTAAGTGATTAGGACGGGTGGTGTCGGTGTACATACCAGGACGGCGTTTAACAGGTTCTAACCCATTTAATACTTCAATGGCTTCGGCGTTATAATTTTGCTGACTCATAGTTTTTATCTTTTATGCGCTTAGCTATGTTTTACGTGATTTTAAGAAAATCTACAATACTAGCAATGGAGTCTTCAAAGCCAACAAAGCTATGATCACCACCAAATTCTATCTGTTGCTTGCATTGTGAATAATATTTAACGGCCTGCTGATAATCCAGTATTTCATCACCCGTTTGCTGTAATAAATACAGTAATGATGGGCGCTCTAAGCTAGGTATCGACAGTGATTTTAACGCGTTAATATGACTATTGTTGAGCTCGTAATGGCTATCCTGATAGGGATTATAGTTCGGCCCTAACAAAGAACTCAATAATAAATAAGGCTTAACCGCAGGGTTTATAACCACTGCTGGTAACTGATATTTTTGCGATAAATAAGTGGCGTAAAAACCACCTAAAGAACTACCAAGTAATACAGTATTTGGCGTTAATAATTGTTCAATTTGAATTATCGCATGAAACGGTTCATGGCTTAGCCGTGGCACACAATAATCAACGTCATAGTGTGCCATATACTCACCAAAGCGGACAGCTTTAAATGAATGTTCGCTGCTATTAAAACCATGAATATAAATTACTCGTTGGGCCACATCAGTTCCGAGTTAATTAATAGTTTTGCACTGTTTGTTGGCTTTGATATTGTCAACAATCGATAACCAGGCCCCGCATTATGTTGCTGCCAGTCATCGGTGTATTTAGTAAACTGCACTGAGCTTGCTGGCGTAGCAAAAATCTCAATACTTCTGAATTTAAATTGATAGTCATTATGAACATGACCATGAAATAACTGCCTTACTAGCGCGCTATTATGCAATAAATTAAGTAATTGCGGGCCATTTTCGAGCATATGCTTGTCTAGGTAACCATTAATAGGTAATGGATTATGGTGGCAAAAAGCCACGCTTGGCGACTGTGAAGTCGCTAATAAATCAGCGAGTTCATTTAAATCGGCTTCGCTTACCCAACCTGCTGGTGTTGGCCCTTTAGAGCTAATTAATAACACTTCAAACCCATCGGCAATTAACCGTTTTGCGCTATTGATTTGACCACCAGAAATACGCTGCATCGCACTGATATCATCATGATTACCTGGCAGCCAAAAGACTGGGCAAGTAAGCGCTGAATCGGCAATCAACTGAGCAAACAACAAATATGATGCAAAACTGTGATCTTGGGTTAAATCGCCACCAAAGATCACGGCGTCTAGTGACTGTTTTGCCATATCTGCAAGCGCGCGAGAAAAGTGCTCAGCGGTATTGACCGCAAAATACTCCCCTTGTGGGTCTGCAAATAAGTGACAATCGGTAATATGTGCTAAGCGCAGCTGAGTATTATTGAACTGCGCCGACTCATCAAACCAGGCCATCATTTATATCCCAGTTAAGTACTGCTCGACCACTTTCAACACACGCCACTAACCAATCATACAAAAACGCATTGAGTTGATATTTTTCATCTTTTTGATGCATTTGCGGATTAGGGTAACCATATGAAGGTTTGATCCTTTGATGGTAATCATGGTGAATTATTTCAGCAACTTTTGCATCGTGATATAAACGCACAGTTAAAAACAGCGGATTAAACCCTTTTAACATACCGGTTAATTGCGTTATTGAAATATCCATCGTGTATTTAGCACAGCCATCAACCTTAATTACAAACTGGTTATTACCCAGTTGTACATGACGTGTATTGCCTTCTTTGCGCTCATTGGGCAACAATTTTAAAGCACGTAGGTAGTTATGCTCACATAACGTCAAGTATTTAGGAAGACTCTGAATATATCGTTGTTTCACTGCAAGTGCTGTCACATTACCGCCATAAAGTTAGAGGTTAAGGGTAGTCTATTACTATTTTAGCTGCGCTGATTATTAATTATACGTTCGCGATTAAGGGCTAACCACTGCAATGAAATTACCGAGGCAGCATTATCTATCTCACCGGTTGCTAAACGCGCCATTGCATCATCAAAACTGAGAATATGCGTTTTAATATCTTCACCTTCAGTTGCAAGTCCATACACGCCACTTTGCAGCTGGCTTAAATCAGTCTTTGCAAGGTAAAGATGTAACCGCTCAGTAGTCCCACCAGGGCTTGACAGATACGATAGCATAAATTCTAATTCACTCAGTACTAAGCCCGCTTCTTCAAATGCTTCGCGCCTAACGACATCTTCATAATTAGTGCTGCCATCGGTCATGCCTGCTATACATTCTAATAACCAAGGTGACTGTTTACTTTTTATCGCGCCAATACGTATTTGTTCGATCAGCAAAATACAGTCTGTTACGGGATCATACGGTAAAACCGCAACAGCGTCACCGCGTTCAAGTATTTCACGGCGGATCGTCGCTGATTGGCCCCCCGCAAATAATGCATGTTCAAACTGATATAAGTTAATCTTAAAAAAACCGTTATAAAGTACCTTTATAGGAGCTATTATAACGTCTTGCTTGGTAAATTTTGTGAGTATTTCATCAGCCATGAAGTTTCCTATTACACATATTATTACTTGAGTTTCAACCTAGATACTTACTATCATGTCCGGGATATTATATTCTGTTACACTTGTTTACGCTGTTTTACGCAAATTTTTTTTTGTTCTTATGTAAAACAGGTTACCATGCTTTTAGAACGTAAATTGTCTAAGGACTGAACGAATAATGAAAAAGAACATTCTTGCTGCGCTGATTGGTATATCTTGCGCATTAACAGCTACAGCGTCAAATGCTGAAGACTTATTACAAGTTTATGAAATTGCCACTGCTAACGATCCTACAGTTTTAAAAGCAAAAGCCCAAGCAAATGCACAAGCTTATAACAGTGACCGTGCGATGAGCGCATTATTGCCACAAATCGGTTTTTCTATGGGGTATGAGAAAACCGATAGCACATCATTTAACGGAACTGATGCGGCAGGATATACCAAGATCGATAGCGATTCAGATACTTTCAGCCGTGGTCTTAGACTAAGCCAAACTCTGTTTGATTTAGGTGCATGGAATTCACTCGGTATTGCAGACAAACAAGCGTTGCAAGCAGCTGCTCAATATGATTTTGCCAAGCAAGACCTAATTGTTCGTGTTGCAGATGGCTATTTCAGCGTATTAAGTTCAATTGATAACTTAGAATTTGTACAATCTGAAAAACGCGCTATTGAACGTCAACTTGAGCAAACCAAACAGCGTTATGCTGTAGGCTTGACGGCAATTACCGATGTGCATGAAGCGCAAGCACAATTTGATAACTCGGTTGCCCGCGAAATCGTTGCCAGAAACGGCGTTGAAACTGCCCGTGAGCAGCTTCGTGAAATTACCGGTAAATATCATGCTAAGCTTGATGTATTAAATACCGAAACATTTTCTACGGTACAACCGACAAAAAAATCACCCGATTACATTAAGCTTGCAGAACAAAATAATTTAAACCTGCAGGTCTCCAAGGTAACGGTTGATATCGCTAAAGATCAAATTGATTTAGCACAAGCAGGCCATTATCCTAAGCTGACTTTAGATGCCAGCTACGGTGATACACTAACTGATAGCAATAGCAACACTGCCCGCCCACGTGGTGATAGTACAAATATTGGCATTAACTTTAGTGTGCCAATATATTCAGGCGGTGCTACTACTGCAGCGACTGAGCAGGCACGTGCTTTTTATGTTGCTGCAAGTGAAGATCTAGAAGCTAGTCTGCGTGGCGTAACCCGCTCGGTGATCACCTCTTATAATCAAGTAGTATCAGATATTGCGACCTTTAAAGCGCTTGAACAAGCCGTAGTTTCTGCTGAAAGTGCATTAAAAGCCACTGAAGCTGGTTTTGAAGTGGGTACTCGTACTATTGTTGACGTACTGGTCAGTACACAAAACTTATTTAACGCCAAACGTAACCTCGCTGATGTACGTTATCGCTACGTTGTATCAACGCTACGCTTAAAACAAGCAGCGGGCACGTTAACAAGTAATGATTTACAAGCCATCAACCAAGGTTTAAAAGAAATCCAATAAAGATAAGCTTAACATTACTCATTTAAAAGCCAGCAACTTGCTGGCTTTTTTGTATTTTTTTATTCATCCAGTTAAACTAGCTACTTTTCGTATGTGAGATATTTCCGTGGTCAACTCTTCTGAATTTAAATGGTCCTTTCTGGGGCCTCGCTATTGGCTTACTTGGCTTGGTGTGTTTATTTTATATACAATATCTTGGTTACCTTCGAAACTACAACTTTGGCTAGGAAGGCAACTTGGCCGTTTGGTGTATCGCACTATGAAAAAACGCCGCCATATTGCCGAAGTAAATATTAAATTGTGCTTTCCTGAAATGCCCGCTGAGCAGCAACGCGCACTGGTCAAACAGAATATGGAAAACACCGGTATTGCGACTCTTGAAACCGGAATGGCATGGTGGTGGCCAAACTGGCGGATAAAACGCGTTTATGGCTCAGTGAAAGGACTTGAGCACTTTGACAGGATCCAACAATCAGGTAAAGGTGTACTATTACTCGTGCCACACATTCTTCATCTTGAAATGACAAGCCGCATTATGGGGCTCAATCACCAAGGTATTGGCTTCTATCGTCCACATAACAACCCGCTAATGGAATTTTTTATGACTCGTGGCCGCTTACGTTCCAATGAGTATTTAATTGGCAAGCGCGATGTCAAAGGGTTACTAAAAGCACTTAAGGCTAAAAAGGTTTGTTACTATTTACCAGATCAGGACTACGGTCGTAAACGTTGTGAATTTGCACCATTTTTTGCAGTCAAAGATACAGCAAGTACCACTGGTACATTACTTTTTGCAGCCAGCAAAAATTGCGAAACAGTTAGTTTAACCAGCCGTCGCGATGAACATGGCAAGTATCATTTAGAAATACTGCCAACACTAGATAATTTTCCAAGTGGTGATGATCATGCTGATGTAACACGCGTCAACCAACGTATCGAGCAAGCTGTAAACGTTGCACCAACGCAATATATGTGGCTTCATAGACGTTTTAAAACACGCCCTGATATTGATGCACCTTCTTATTACAAGTGACAACAGCATTGTAATATGCTTTTATTAGTAAATACAAATACAAGAGTATGAGCCATGTGGTTTTGGGTTAAGCATTTATCATTAGCTGCTATTTTAATTGCCGCAGCAATTTATTTTTTATTAGGCCATGGTCCAGTCATGGACATGAAAGATACCAAAAATGCGGCTGCGCAAGGTTTATCACGTTTTTATTCATCATTACGCAACCAAGTAAATAAAAGCAATGAACGCGATAAATACGTACTTAAATTAGCTAATCCGGATATAAATATAGATGCGGCGCTGACCGAGCGCGCTAAAGTTGTTGAACCATCCTCACCAAATTGGACTGGTGAATTAATGCCGAGACGCTTTGAAAATGGCTCGACTTTAAAAAAAGTGTTAACTGATTACGCACGCGATGAAGATATCGTTCTGTATTGGTATTTAAGTAAAGACTATGTGATCAAAGAACACTTTAGAGTGGATAGCAATTTTAATTCAACACTTTATCAAGTTGGCCGGGCGATCAATGATGACTTTGAAAACGAAGTTTATACCTTCTTTTGTTTTAAACAGCGAGCAGCCGTGATAACCGAGCTGCCCTCTGAATATGTGCGCGAAAACTGTAAGCGCCTAAGAAGTTAAGCGCTTAACTCAAATATCTGCTGCCATGCTTGTGTAACAAATGCGATGTCTTTCGCAAATTCAGCTTTTGTTACACAACGTCCCTGCTGATCTAGGCTCAACACATGATAACGCGAGCGATAATCAATATAGGCTGTAATAAGCCCTTGCTTGATCTCATCACTAATACAACCAAGCCTTGCTGCATCGGTTAAAATCCTTACGTTGTCTGAGTAAGTAGTTAGTTGCTCCAAGCTATAAGCGTTATCAAGCACTAAATATTGAGTCAGAAACTCAATATCAGCAATGCCGCCAGTATCTTGTTTTAAATCAAACTCAATATCGTTGCCTTTCGCTAAATGTGTGCGCATTTTTTCACGCATGATGATCACATCTTCTTTAAGCTTTTGCGGGTCGCGCTGCTGGCACAAAATGCCTAAGCGAATTTGCGCAAAGCGCTGCTGTAATTCGGGTTGCCCAAAAATCATCCGAGAACGCACTAGCGCTTGATGTTCCCATGTCCAAGCTTGCGTTTGCTGATAGTGGTTAAAGCTCTCAAGATTGATTGCCATTAACCCTGAGGCACCTTCTGGGCGTAACCGCGTATCTAGTTCATATAAAATGCCCGACGCCGTACGAGTATTAAATAAATGCATTAGTCGCTGTGCTAATTTTAAATAAAACTGCCGTGAATCAATCGCTTTAGTGCCATTAGTTTGCTCTGAGCCATCACTATTATGTACAAAGACTAAATCGAGATCAGAATCATAACCCACTTCAAAACCACCGGTTTTACCATAAGCTATTACGGCAAAGCCCTTGTGCTCTTCATCAGTATTGGGCGGAATACCAAAACGCTGCGCCATTTGCTGCCAAGCAAGGTTCACCGCTTGCTCAACTATCGCTTCGGCTAATGCTGTTAAATGATCGCTTACTTTCATTACATCTAACACACCGGTTGCATCAGCGGCAGCAATACGTAGTTGATGGGTTTGTTTAAACTGACGCAGTGCTTCCATTTGCTGTTCTAAGTCTGCGCTATCAATTCGTAAAAAATACTGTCGTATTTCGTCTTTATATGCAGTCAGTGGTGTAGGCTTATACAGCACCGCAGGATCGATAAGCTCATCAAGTAAAATCGGGTAACGCGAAATATGCTCACCAATCCATTTACTATGGCAACACAACGAAACAAGCTGTTTTAACGCGCCTTGGTTTTCAAACAGCAACTCTAAATAGGCTGTTCGTGAAATAACCTTGCTTAATACTTGGCAGATCATACTAAATACGTCACCACTTGCTTGACTGTCTGATAGTTGCTTTAGCATTAATGGCATGAGTTTATCGAGAATATCACGGCCACGATGACCAATTTTAGTTTTCGTTAAGCGGGCTTTAAAATCTTCTAATGGTATTTGCCATGCATCATTTGGGTCGGTTAAAACACTAATATCGGTGTGTTCCCAAGCACTTATAAAAGCACTTTCGCAAGGATCAACAGGCTCACTTTCATAACCAATAACTTGTTCAAATTCACTGTGTATGCCAGCCATAATATCATTTATTTGCGCTAAAGATGCGCTGAAGTCACTCTGCTCTAACAGGTAATTTAATCGTTGTTGGCTCAAGGCATCATCTGGCAATGTTTGCGTTTGTTGATCTGCAAAAATCTGTAAATATTGCTCAACTCGCCTTAAAAACAAATAATTGTGGCGTAATAATTTTGCTTCATCTGCGCCAATAACTTGAATATTTACTAATTCAGCTAACGCTTTTTGTAATGATTGTGTTTGTAAATTGGCTTCACGCCCACCTCGTACCATTTGCAATGCTTGCACCACAAACTCGACCTCACGAATTCCACCAGCGCCTAGTTTTATATTGTTGGTTAAGCGCTTACGGCGTACTTCTTGAGCTATCATTTGCTTCATTTTACGCAGCGATTCAATCACTGAAAAATCGATATAGCGACGATACACAAAAGGCTTTAATAACTGATAAAATTCATCACAATAGCCCGTTTGAGGGCCAATTAAACGTCCTTTGAGCATGGCATAGCGTTCCCACTCACGGCCTTGATCTTGGTAGTAATCTTCCATGGCATTAAAACTCATCACCAAGGGGCCACTTTCACCAAAAGGTCGCAGCCGCATATCGACCCTAAATACTTGTCCATCAACCGTTGTTTGATTAAGTGCGGCAATCAGCTTTTGTGCCACTTTAGTGTAAAACACTTGCGCTTCTAAAGAGCGCCGCCCACCTTGAGTTTTTACACTACGTGGATAAGAAAAAATTAAATCGATATCTGACGAATAGTTAAGTTCTTGGCCACCTAACTTACCCATTCCTAATACCAACATCGCCAGAGGCTGTTGTTGCTCATCGAATGGTTGCCCATTAATCTGAGCAACCTGAGCAAATGCCCAGTTATTGGCACTATCAATTAGCTGATCGGCTAAAGCCGAGATATAGCCAATACTATCGGCTATATCATTGCTGTAACATAAATCTAAACACGCTACTTTTAGCCAATAGCGTTCCCGGTAACGGCGTAAAATTTTATGGCACTGCGCTTCATCAACCTCGGTAAGATTTAAGTCTTGAAATGGGTTAGGACTATCTCGCAAACTCATTTGAGTATCACTGAGCAACATCTCAATTAACTGCGGCTGAGATTGCAGGCAACGCCAGGCGAAGTCACTCAAACCTAACAAATTAATAATTAATTCATTAGCAGGAAGCTCTGGATATAGCTGAAAAAAACGTTCGCTGCCTAAGCCATGCAGTGCTGTTGGGAGTTGTTCGCCTGGTGTCATCAAATACTCTCTTTTATATCAGTCGTAACCGTACTAGAATAGTTAACATAATAATAACCACCCTAGGTTCTCAATGTCATATTTATCTTTATCTAACACTAGTTTACTCGCGATTGCTATCTGTTTTATGGTTATTTGTTTAGCTGTTATCTGTTTGCGGGTAGTGAGTCAACTCAAGGCTAAACAAGCATTAAAAGAAGAACTTGCTCAACATGACAATTTTGCTCTAGGAATTAGTTTTGCGTCAGAAATTAGTGTAGTGATCGCGACTGTAGCATTTTTATTTGATGAAATTAGTATCAGTGCAGCCCAATCAAACCCGCTTAAGATGATTGTACTGATAGTTCTGTTGTTTACTTTTATTAAAGTAGGCCACTTGATCCACCGCAAGTGGATCTTGCACCGCTTTAATGAAGAAGCCGCCATACTAAAACAAAATGTCTGTGCCGCTTTGGTAGATTCAGGCATGTTGATCGCTAACTGTATTATTACATTAGGGCTATACAGCTGGTCTCATACCCAAGGGTTTAGCAGCTTACTAATTGCCTTTGTCAGCTTCTTTTTACTGCAAACTATTTTTGCCTTAGACAGTAAATTCCGTGAATATCGCTTTGCTCGCGCCAATCAAGGGGCGTCATTACAAAGTAACTTTAATTTAGAAAACACCTCTATTGGCATTCGTTATGCCGGTAAATCCATTGGCCTTGCATTAGCTATCTATGCGGGTCTTGCCAGTGCCACTTTTCACAGTGGTAAAATGGTTGAGAATTTATTCACATTAGCTTTACATTGCGGAACTATGTGGTTATTACTGTATCTATTAACGACTATAATCAAGTTCATCTCTCTGCCAAACATTGATACTGAGCTTGAAATTGATCATCAGGATAATATTGGAATAGCTTGCATTGAATTTGCTGTTTTCAGCGCTATAGGCTATTTACTAATAAGTATGTTTTCAATTTAATATTGAAAATGACGTAATACGTGGGGCCTTATGCCGTTTGAAGTAAATAACTATCTACTGATCGATAACGACAGTGAATTCAGCCGGCAATTCACTGAATATTATTTTGCTCAGCCACACGGCACCAGTCCAAGTACCCTTGTTGTTGCTGGTGCAAATACCCGTCACTTGGTTAAATTAATGTTTGACCAGTTGATCAAAGATTATTGCTACTGCGACTTTAGTAATGAAATTAGCGTGTCAGAACTGGCGAGTTATTTACATGAACACCATGATATTGCCGGTGTACTATACAATCAAACGGATTATTTATTAGCTGATGATAAACAACGATTTATATTCAATTCTTTACATTCTGTACGGTTTTTAATTAAAGAGATTGATGATGGATATCTGTTTGAACCAGTCACAGACTTAGCACAAAACAATCACTTATCATGTCAAACCGAAATAGCCGAAACACCGCAAAATTTAGACGCATTATGTGAAAAGCTTAATAATTAGTTAAAATAAAACTTAACTAATTATCACTGACTCACAATAAGTATTTGCACCGAAGAGATGACTTACATACCATAACGATATTAGCTATTTTTGTTGAAGGTCATCATGAGAGTTCCTCATATTTATCAAGCAAGTCCTATTGTAATTGCCACTGCACTTCAGTTAGAAGATGATGCAGCAGGCCACATAGGTCGCGTATTACGGATGAAAGTCGGTGAGCATATCTCGTTGTTTAATGGCCAAGGCGGCGAATATCTTTGCGAACTCATTGAAGTAGGAAAAAAATCAGTCGTTGCAATGCCGCTTGAATTTAATGAAAAAGATGTTGAATCACCGCTGAGCATTCACCTAGGCCAAGGGATTTCTCGCGGTGACAAAATGGACTTTACCATTCAAAAGTCTGTTGAATTAGGGATCACTGAAATCACCCCTATTTTCAGTCAACGCTGTGGCGTTAAATTAAGCGCCGAGCGACTTGCAAAAAAACACCAGCAATGGCAAAAAATAGCGATTGCTGCAGCAGAGCAATCTGGTCGTAACCGAATCACCACGATTCATCCACCGATAGACATCAGCCAATGGCTTGCACAAAGCAGTGATGAAATTAAGCTTACCCTACACCCTCGTGCAGAGCACAGTATTAAAACAATCGAAGTACCTAGCGCTGGCGTGCGGTTTTTAGTTGGTCCTGAAGGTGGCTTCACTGATGATGAAATTGCCCAGACCAAACAACAAAATTTTGTTGATATCCGTATCGGTCCACGCGTGCTGCGCACTGAAACTGCCGCTTTGACAGTCTTAAGTGCACTACAGCTACAATTTGGCGATTTAGCTAATTGAAATTAGTAAAACCACCCTCATATCAATAGCAACAGATTCAGTAAGGCAACGAACATGGCAATTAAGTTAGGTATAATTTCAGATCCGATCAGCGGATTCAACATCAAAAAAGACACCGGTTTTGCAATGATGATGCAAGCCCAAAGCCGTGGCTATGAAATTTACTACATGGAAATGAATGATCTTTCATTGCGTAAAGGCAAAGCGTATGCCACAGCCGCAAAAGCAACCGTGTTCGACGATACAAACCATTGGTATGAGCTGGAAGAAAAAGCCAGTATCGCACTTGCTGATTTGGATGTTATTTTAATGCGTAAAGATCCACCGTTTGATACTGAGTACATTTACGTAACCTATATTTTAGAACGCGCCGAACTTGAAGGCACGCTTATTATTAATAAGCCACAAAGCCTGCGTGATGCGAACGAAAAGTTATTCACCGCATGGTTTAGTGAGCATACACCTGACACTTTAGTAACCCGTTGTAAGCACCAGATCCGCGCATTTTTGGCTGAACATAAAGACATCATTCTAAAACCTTTAGATGGTATGGGTGGCGCCTCTATTTTCCGTGTGACTGAAAATGATGCCAACATTGGGGTTATTTGCGAAACACTCACCGAACACGGTAGCCGTTTTGCCATGGCACAAAACTATATCCCAGAGATCAAACAAGGTGATAAACGCGTATTGGTGGTCGATGGCGAAGTGATCCCATATTGCCTAGCCCGCATTCCACAAAATGGTGAAACACGTGGTAATTTAGCTGTTGGCGGTCGTGGTGAAGCACGCCCAATCAGTGATTCAGATCGTAGAATTGCCGAAGCCGTTGCACCAACATTAAAAGCTAAAGGGCTTATTTTTGTAGGTCTTGATATCATTGGTGATAAGCTAACAGAAATTAATGTTACAGCACCTACTTGCGTAAAAGAAATCGAAGCTGCCTATGATATTTCAATTACTGGGCGCTTATTTGATGCCATAGAAAGAAAACTGAGCCATACTTAAATTTACTAACAATAAAGGGGTATCGTTATGCAATCATTAGAAAATCATTTTTTAATCGCAATGCCATCAATGCAAGACCCTTTTTTTAAACGTGCTGTCGCGTATATTTGTGAGCACAATGAAGACGGGGCTATGGGGCTGGTGATCAACCAGCCGATCAATATTACAGTCGGCGACTTGCTCGACAAAATAGAGATTGATAACGACAAATCCACCCACGCAGCAAGTGTTGCAGTATTTGCTGGAGGACCTGTAAAAACCGATCGTGGTTTTGTACTGCATTCTCCAAAAGCAGGTTATAGCGCAAGCCAAGAACTTAGCAGCGAAATCATGATAACCACATCCAAAGATGTGTTGGCAAGTTTAACCACAGCCCAAGCACCAGAACAGTTTATTATTACACTGGGCTATGCGGGTTGGGAGCAAGGCCAGCTCGAACAAGAGCTACTCGAAAATTCATGGCTAATTATAAAAGCCGATCCTGAGATTATTTTTAACACACCGATAGAGCAACGCTGGGAAAAAGCAGTCGCGACGCTCGGTTTTGATATTAGCCAATTAAGTTCGGAAGCTGGCCACGCATAAGCGTGGTCAACCACAATTTTAAAGCACAGAGATAGCATGACTAAAAAACAACTAAAGCCCAAAGGTGAACGCACCGTGATGGGCTTTGATTTTGGCACCACCAGCATTGGTGTTGCTATCGGCCAAGAACTAACAGGAACCGCATCGAGCCTAAGCGCTATCAAAGCCAAAGATGGTATTCCAAATTGGGATTTTATTAAAAAGCATGTCGATGAGTGGCAACCTGATTTACTGGTGGTTGGATTACCGCTTAATATGGATGGCACAAATCAAGAAGTCACCTTTAAAGCTAAAAAGTTTGCCAACCGCTTACATAATCACTATGGACTGCCTGTAGAGACCCAAGACGAACGTTTAACCACAGCAGATGCAAAAGCACGATTATTTGAGCAAGGCGGTTACCGTAGCTTAGGTAAAGGAAATGTGGATAATATGTCGGCTGTTATTATTTTGGAAAGCTTCTTTGAACAAGCTTACGGGTAAGCGGTAGGTTTATAATAAGCTGCTCACTCAGTTCAGGAATAAATCCAGCTTGGCGATAGGCTTTTTCTATCGCACCTTGTTCTCGTAATATCTTTAAGCCTTTTTGCAACGCTTTAAAAGCCTGAGTGCCATCAGGATGGCGTTTTGATATTACAAAATGACGACTATCATCTAATAATATCAGCACATTAGGTACCGCTTGCAAAACAATATCTTCAAGTACATATTGGTTACCCATCTGTGGCATCAGTGGCATTAACATAAAATCAATCCATTGCATCGATACCATACGCACTTGACTGAGCCATTCATCCTCTGCAACTAGATCTTTTAATGGTAATTGCGATAAAGTTTTCCAATCTGTACGCCAACGCGGCGTAGACACACTAGTTAGTTGATTAAAATCTGACAGGTGCTGCAGCTGAAATACTTTTTTATTGTTTGGAGAAGTAAAAATCCCCGCAAAATACTCGCCTTTACGGATCAGCTCATCGCTGATATACACTTTATCTGCTAGTGATTTGGCATCTTCATACCAATAACTATCAAAGCTGATCAGTAGCTCACCTTTTTCTAACAGTTTGGTATTACGAAAATTAATTTTACCAATTTGATAACTGAAAGTTTTATTAAAACCCCCCAAGTACAAGGCTTGTTGGGCAATGATCATATCAACTACATCGCGACGTATAAATCGACCACTAAAATCAGTAATATCCTGCGGTGCTCTACCGGCTAAAAAATGTGTGTAATCATAATGCACGTCATCTCGGATAAAAATAGCAATCGATTGATCTGTCGCCATCGCAAAAAATGAGTTACTAACAACATAAAAACTAACTGTTACAAGTAACCATTTTATGCGTTTTTTCATACTACTGACCTTTAGGTTCTAACCCGTCAATTGTTACTCCCTGTAAAAAACCAGCCCCTTGCTGTTCATTATTTCGAAGCTTAATCATCAAACGTAAATCGTTAGGTGAGTCAGCGTGATGCAAAGCATCTGCATAGTTGATACGTTGCTGTTTATAGAGCTCAAATAACGCTTGATCAAAGGTTTGCATACCCATATCTTTCGCTTTAGCCATGGCTTCTTTAATACCGCCAATGTCGCCTTTTTTGATAAGCTCGCCGATAATCGGGGTATTCAATAAAATTTCGATAGCAGCTACTCGACCATTGCCATCGGCTGTAGGCACTAGTTGTTGTGCTATGATAGCTCGTAAGTTTAAGGATAGATCATATTTTAGCTTATCGTGCTTTTCTTTAGGCACTAAATGCATAATACGGTCAATTGCTTGGTTAGCGTTATTGGCATGTAATGTAGCAACACATAAATGACCGGTTTCAGCAAAACTAAGTGCGTATTCCATGGTCTCTTGCGAACGTATTTCACCAATTAAAATGACATCGGGGGCTTGGCGTAATGAGCTTTTTAACGCCGCCTCAAAACTTTCCGTATCTAAGCCAACTTCACGCTGAGTAATAATACTTTTGCGATGTTCATGGACAAACTCAATCGGGTCTTCAATGGTCAAGATATGCCCACGTTGATTACGATTACGGTAACCTAATAATGCAGCCAACGACGTTGATTTACCGGTGCCAGTACCACCAACAAACAGCACTAAACCACGTTTAGCCATGATCACATCAGTCAATGTCGACGGTAGACCAAGCTCAGCAACATCAGGAATTTGCGTAACAATACGGCGAATAACCATACCCGCGCAATCTCGTTGCCAAAATGCCGAGATCCTAAAGCGCCCTTCATCGGTAGCTATGGCAAAGTTGCACTCTTTAGTATTATGAAACTCTGCTTTTTGTTTTTCACTCATCGCTGATTCAACTAATTGCAGCGACTCTTCGTCTGATATTTTTTCGTCGCCAAGTGCAATTAGCTCACCATTAATCTTTGCGCTGACTGGCAATTGGCTCGATACGAATAAATCCGAACCTTGCTTTTCAATCATCAAATGTAAAAAGTAATCAAGAGAATGTGTCATTACTGCTCCTTACTCGGGCCTAGCCGCCGAAATTATTTTTATCTTGTGCTTTAGCACGCGCTTCAGCATTGGTAACAACACCGTGATTCACTAAATTGATTAAACACTGATCCATGGTTTGCATACCATGCGATGCGCCAGTTTGAATGGACGAATACATTTGCGCAATTTTATCTTCGCGGATAAGGTTACGGATCGCAGGCACTGCAATCATGATTTCATGTGCTGCGACTCGCCCGCCACCAATTTTTTTCAACAGGGTTTGTGAAATAACTGCGCGTAATGACTCTGAAAGCATTGAGCGGATCATACTTTTTTCTTCACCAGGAAACACATCGATAATACGGTCAATGGTTTTCGGGGCTGACGTAGTATGCAATGTACCAAATACTAAATGGCCGGTTTCAGCAGCAGTCATGGCAAGGCGAATAGTTTCTAAATCACGTAGCTCACCAACCAAAATTACGTCTGGATCTTCACGTAAAGCACTGCGCAATGCATTAGAAAAACTATGCGTATCGCGATGCACTTCACGTTGATTAATCAACGACAGTTTATTGTCGTGCACAAACTCGATGGGATCTTCGATGGTTAAAATATGATGATGCTTGTGTTGATTTATATGATCCACCATCGCAGCCAATGTGGTCGATTTACCAGAGCCTGTAGGTCCTGTTACCAACACTAAACCACGCGGCGTATCTGAGATTGTTTTAAATATATCTGGCGCACCTAAATCATCAAGCGTCAGCACTTCACTGGGAATGGTACGAAATACAGCTGCGGGGCCTCGATTTGAGTTGAAGGCATTAACACGAAAACGTGCTAAGTTTGGCACTTCAAACGAAAAATCCACTTCAAGGTTTTGTTCATAGTCCTTGCGTTGATTATCGTTCATAATATCGTAAACTAGGCTGTTAACATCTTTGTTTTCCAGCGCTGGTATATTAATACGTCGCACATCACCATCAACACGGATCATTGGCGCAACCCCTGATGATAAGTGTAAATCTGATGCTTTGTGCTGCACACTAAAGGCCAACAATTCGGTAATATCCATTTATGACTCCACAACTAACTGATAATTATATGGTTACAATAGCAGAACGACTTAAGTCCGCCTATGCTAGAATTGCCTTAGCGGCAAAAAAATATCATCGTAATGAGCACGATGTCTGCTTGTTGGCAGTATCAAAAACCAAACCTGCTGATTTCATTCTAGCGGCTTATCAACAAGGTCACCGAGAATTTGGTGAATCATACGTTCAAGAAGCTGTTGATAAAATAACCCAATTAGCAAATTATAGCGATATTGTTTGGCATTTCATTGGCCCTATTCAATCAAATAAAACCGCCCTTGTTGCCAGCCACTTTGATTGGGTGCAAAGTATTGAACGTGAAAAAATAGCGCAACGTTTAAACGATCAAAGGCCCGCAGATAAAGCCCCTTTAAAAGTACTGATCCAAGTAAATATCAGCTTAGAGGACTCAAAATCAGGCTGCCACCCCGATAAACTTGCAAGCCTCGCTGAATTTATTCACCATTGCCCGCATTTAGAATTGCGTGGTGTCATGGCAATCCCAGCAAAAACTGACGATCCACAGCAACAAATACAATATTTTGAGCAATTACGTGCTTGCTTTGATAGACTTAAAGCCCAATATCCTCAAATAGACACCCTGTCGATGGGGATGAGTGGTGATGTCGAAGCTGCGATTGCAGCAGGCTCAACCATGGTACGCATCGGCACGGATATTTTTGGCCAACGAAGCTAAGGTGATAACTAAGATATGTCAGATAAAACAATTGCATTCATAGGCACAGGTAATATGAGCTACGCCATTATTGGCGGCATGGTAAAAAAAGGATTTGCTGCATCGAGTATTATTGCAACAAATCGTAACCAAGAAAAACTCGCTAAGGTAGCAGCGGATTTCGGGGTTAAAACCACCGCAGATAATAACCAAGCACTGCGCGATGCCGATGTTATTGTGTTGTCTGTAAAGCCGCAAATGATGGGTGATTTATGTCAATCATTTCAAGATTCGGGTATCGACTTTAGCGATAAGCTATTTATTTCTGTCGCCGCAGGCTTAACGGTTAAGCGGTTACGTGAAATGCTCGGACAAGACGTTAAGATGGTACGTTGTATGCCAAATACCCCGTCTTTATTAGGGCGCGGTGTATCAGGTTTATTTGGTGCTGGCGAAACCGAGCAAGAACACACTTTTGTGCAACAAGTATTTGAATGTACAGGTATTGCGGTATGGGTTGAGCAAGAGTCACAAATTAACGATGTTATTGCTGTTACGGGGTCATCACCGGCTTACTTTTTCTTATTTATGGAAGCCATAGAAGAAAAAGCCAAAGCACTTGGCTTTAGCGGTGAAGACGCACGTCGCTTAGTACAGCAAACAGCATTAGGTGCAGCTGAAATGGCACTATCTCAGCCTGAGATTAGTATTTCACAATTGCGTGCTAATGTGACATCAAAAGGTGGCACCACGCATGCAGCCGTTGAACATTTAAAAGCACACGGTCTGACTAACACTGTCGCCGATGCAATGGATGCCTGTATTGCTCGCGCAGAGCAAATGGAACAAGAACTTTAAAAGCACTTTGCTGCTTTTAGCCCTATTTATGTTTAAGGTTTTTAATTAAGGTACGTTATGAACGCCATGCAATTTTTAATAAGCACACTATTCGATCTATTTTTAATGGTCGTATTAATGCGCTTTTGGCTACAAGCCGCCAAGGCTGATTTTTACAATCCGTTGAGTCAGTTTGTGGTCAAAGCTACTTCATTTGCTGTTAATCCACTGCGTAAAATTATTCCAGGGTTAGGTGGTCTAGACTTAGCTTCGTTATTACTGGCGTTCATTGTCGCTGCTGCAAAAACTACTGCGCTGATATTTTTAGTAGGCGCGACATGGGAAGTTGGATTTGTACTGTTAGATGCGCTAGAAACGGTGATTAAAGAAGGCTTAAACTTGTTGTTTTGGGTATTAGTTATTCGCGCGTTATTAAGCTGGGTAAGCCAAGGCAACAATCCAGTAGAAGCGGTATTTCAGCAGCTAACTGAACCAATGTTAAGACCTATTCGTAAAGTGTTACCGCCACTGGGCGGCTTAGATCTATCAATTTTAGTGTTGATTATCGCGCTGCAATTTGCCCAGTTTCTGTTTATGGATTTAGTCGGCTAACCTTATCATTAACACAGAGGCCTACTAGGCCTCTTTTTTTAAGAGTCATTTATGAAAAAGCTCGCAAGTATTTTATTTTTTGCACTGGCAGGCATTACCTTTAGTGCTCACAGTGAACAAATGCAAGGCGCACAATACAAAGAACTCGGTCCATGGCAAGTACATTACATTGCATTTCCGTCAACCTTTATTCAACCACAAATAGCTAAAACCTATGGCCTAGAACGTAGTGGTTATAAGGGCATTGTAAATATTTCAATCCTTAAAAAAGATACCGATGCCACAGCGCAAACCGCCATTCTTAAAGGCACTGCTAAAAACCTACTTGGTAATAAGCAAACCTTAGATTTCAAAGAAGTCATCGAAGGCGATGCAATTTATTACCTCGCGCAAGTTGATTTTACTAACGAAGAAATTCTGCGCTTTGAAATTGAAATACAACAAGGTAATCAATTTCAAAAGCTGCAGTTCCAGCAAAAATTTTACGTAGATTAATTCATGAAAAAAACTTTAGTGTTAGCCACTGGCAATCCGGGTAAGGTCAACGAGTTGGCGCAAATGCTAAACCCGCTTGAAATAAACGTTGTGCCACAAAGCGATTTTAATGTGCCAGAAGTAGCAGAAACAGGCACCACCTTTGTTGAAAACGCTATTATCAAAGCTCGCCATGCTGCAAAAATAACTGGGCTACCAGCTATTGCTGACGACTCAGGATTGGAGGTTGATGGCCTTAACGGCGCCCCTGGCGTTTACTCAGCTCGCTATGCAGGAGAAGGCGCTAGCGATCAAGATAATATTGATAAATTATTAAGCGAACTTGCTGACAACCCAAACCGCAGTGCGCGCTTTTGGTGTGTGCTGGTATTAATGCGTCATGCTGATGACCCTACCCCACTGATTTGCAGTGCGAGCTGGGAAGGTCAAATTACCTTAGCCCAAAACGGCCAAGGTGGTTTTGGTTACGACCCTATTTTTTATGTGCCAGAACTTGAATGCACCAGTGCGCAACTGACTAAACAGCAAAAAAATGCAGTTAGCCATCGTGGTCAGGCGTTACAACGTTTATTGTCTGAGCTTAAGCTCAAAGGCGGCCTGTGAATTTACCACCATTAAGTTTATATGTGCACGTCCCTTGGTGTGTGCAAAAGTGCCCGTATTGTGATTTTAATAGTCACGGTCAAAAAGGTGAGCTCCCTGAAAAGGAATATGTGCAGCATTTAATTGATGATTTAAAAACCGATCTGCACTTAGTGCAAGGACGTAAAATTCATTCAATCTTTATCGGTGGTGGCACGCCTAGCTTATTAACCGGTGAGGCCTACGTTAATTTATTAACGGCGGTGGATTCATTAATTGGCCTAAGTGAAAACTGCGAGATCACCTTAGAAGCCAACCCCGGTACGGTTGAAACAGGCCGCTTTAAAGACTATGTGGCAGCTGGCATTAATCGTATTTCGATTGGTGTGCAAAGCATGCAAGACGACAAGCTCAAAGCGTTGGGGCGTATTCACGGTGCCGATGAAGCCATATATGCCGCAGAGCAAGCTCATGAAGCAGGTTTAAATAGCTTTAATCTTGATTTAATGCATGGCTTACCGGGGCAATCTGTTGCTGATGCGCTGAGCGACTTGAAAAAAGTCATCGCCCTTAATCCGCCACATATTTCGTGGTATCAGTTAACGATTGAGGCCAATACCCAATTTGCCTCTAAACCGCCAACGTTACCGGCCGATGACACCTTATGGGATATTCAAGAGCAAGGCCAAGCCTTACTTACTGAGGCAGGTTATCAGCAATATGAAATTTCCGGCTATGCAAAACCTGGCTACCAATGTCAACACAACCTAAATTATTGGCGCTTTGGCGATTATTTAGGCATTGGTTGTGGTGCCCATGGTAAGGTAACCGATGCTAAAACAGGCATCATTACCCGCACTGAGAAAGTAAAACATCCTCGCGGTTATATGGATTTAGCTAAGCCCTATTTATTTAAACAGTGGCCAGTTGAACAGCACGACTTACCGTTTGAATTCTTTATGAATCGCTTACGGTTATTTGAAGCCTGCCCAATTAGTGACTTTACAGCCTTAACTCAGTTACCGCTGCAAAGCCAAGCTGATGCGCTGCAACAAGCCATTGCCAAGGGTTTGCTTAAGCAAACGGATAGTCACTGGCAGGTAAGCCAAAAAGGTCATCGTTTTTTAAATGACCTGCTAGAATTGTTTGTGTAATAACGACCCAAACTTTACTAACAAATACACACTAATAATAATTAATAACCTTCAATGGTTTCTAACAACAAAAGGGAAAACATGCGTAAACTAACCTTTATCGCCGCCGCAGTGAGTATTGCACTGCTAGGTGGTTGCCAGCAAACACCAGAGCAACAAAGCACGCCAACTGTACAAGCACAACCTGTACAAAGCGAAATAGACAAAGCGAATGCGTTCTTCGAAGATACTTTTAACCGTGATGTGATGAGCAGCCCTGTTTATCAAACATACATGGGTATCAAACAAGACTACGACAAATGGGATGACGGTAGCGAAGCGCGCGTACTGAAAGATCATCAACAAACAAAAGATGATTTAGTGGTATTAAACGCTATTAACCGCGAACTCCTAGATGACACCACAAAAGTTAGTTATGACCTTAAAAAGCAAGACCTTGAAAACAGCATTGCTGATTTTAAATGGCGCTATCATAACTACCCAGTGAACCAAATGTTTGGTACTCACTCGATGATCCCGGCCTTTTTAATCAACCAACACCAGATTTCTGATGTTACCGATGCCAAAGCCTATATCTCGCGTTTAAATGGCGTAACCACGGTTATTGATCAACTGATCACCGATTTAGAAGTACGTGCTGATAAAGGCATTATCGCTCCTAAATTTGTATTCCCACATGTGATTGATTCAAGCAAAAATATCATTCACGGTGCGCCATTTGAACAAGGTGATGATTCCACCTTACTTGCCGACTTTAAACGTAAAGTTGCTAAGCTTGAAATTGCTCAAGCTGATAAAGACGCATTGATCAGCGATGCTGAGAAAGCCCTTAAAGCGGCTGTAAAACCTTCTTACTCTAAGTTGATTAATTATTTAGCACAGCTTGAAAAACGTGCTGATGATCGTGATGGTGCTTGGAAATTCCCTGATGGCGAAGCGTTTTACAACAACGCATTAGCGCGCACTACTACTACTGATTTAACGGCTAAAGAAATCCACACCATCGGTTTAGCTGAAGTATCTCGTATTCATGACGAAATGCGCCAAATCAAAGAAAAAGTTGGCTTTAAAGGCGATTTAAAAGCCTTTATGCAGTTTATGAAAACCGATAAGCAATTTTACTTACCTAATACTGAAGCAGGTAAGCAGCAATACCTTGACGAAGCCACGGCACTTATTAACACCATGAAATCACGCTTGGATGAGCTATTCATTGTTAAGCCTAAAGCCGACATGATTGTTAAGCGTGTTGAAGCATTCCGTGAAAAAGCGGCTGGTAAAGCATTCTACCAACAGCCTGCACCAGATGGTTCACGCCCGGGTGTTTACTACGCTAACCTTTACGACATGGAAGCAATGCCAACGTATCAAATGGAAGCGCTGGCTTATCACGAGGGTATTCCAGGTCACCACATGCAAATTGCAATTTCGCAAGAGCTTGAAGGCGTGCCTAAGTTCCGTAAATTCGGTGGCTACACAGCCTATATCGAAGGTTGGGGCTTGTACTCAGAGTTATTACCAAAAGAAATGGGCATGTATGCAGACCCTTATTCTGACTTTGGCCGTCTATCGATGGAACTATGGCGTGCATGTCGCTTAGTGGTTGATACTGGTATCCACGAAATGAAGTGGACTCGCCAACAGGGTATTGATTACTACGTAAATAACACGCCAAACGCGACGTCTGACGGCGTTAAAATGGTTGAACGTCACATTGTAATGCCTTCGCAAGCAACTGCTTACAAAGTAGGTATGCTGAAGATTTTAGAACTTCGTGAAGCTGCCAAGGTTAAACTAGGCGATAAGTTTGATATTCGCCAATTCCACGATGTAGTACTTAAAAATGGCGCAGTGCCACTAAACGTACTTGAAAACTTTGTTGATGAATGGGTTGCAAGCAAACTAGCAGCTTAAGCATCCTTACTTTATAACATATACAAAGGCCGTATCTACGGCCTTTTTTATTGCCTGAAAGATAGATAAACACTTGACCAACAAGTGCTTTACGCTAGGATAAAGCAATTGATATACACGTAACGTATAGGATTAACAATGGATACATGTATCAGTCAACTAAATCAACAGATGCAGCAGCATCAGTTGCAAGCCATTGTTGATAGCTTTGCCAGTTTATCTTCAATACAACAAGCCATGCAGTTACAGCACTTATATAGCAGTGCGCAACGCATGAGTGTAAAATATACTTATCTGCAAAATATCGCCACACGCATATTAACTCAACACTCTCTACCAACAGCCATCATCAGTCAGCTAAATAATACCGAACAATTAAGTTTTTTTACCCCTGGTCTCAAGTTCAATCATGGTTTTACACAACAAAACCAACAGCAGCAAAATGTATTGCACCGCTTATTTAGCGAGTGTAGTGAGGCTAATTTACCGTTTAATTATGTACGTTCACTGATGCTATTTGAAAGTAACGAAAACTTGCTGCAAGCATTAGCGCAAGTTAATGATATCGGGCTGACCCCAGTTGCTAGTTACATTGCAAACAACCCAGCTCAACACAGCTTACCAAAGCATGAATTTTCGGCCTTGCTGGCATTAATGGAAGTTGAGTTTAAACAAAATCAGGGCAATATAAACACTGCCGCATTCTTAAAAGCCTTACTCACGTTATCTCAAACAAGCCCAGAAAAGCCACTCAGTGACTATAAAATACTGCTCAGTGGCGCTTACTTACGCTGTAAAACAGAACAAGTTGAGCGCTACCTTGTACAACATAAATAAAATTAATCAGATAAATAATATTCAACGCTGGTTACAACTCGCACTTTTTTTATCTGCGGAGTGTTTGAATCTCGGTCGATTATACTAAACTGCCCTTGTCTTGCGGTGCGAATTTTACCTAGTTTTGACTGTGAGTCCTTGGCAAATTTTAATGCCACTTCGCGAGCTTTTTCGGTTGCTTCTTGCACCATTGCTGGTTTTATATCGTTTAGCCCAGAGAACAAATATTCAATGCGGGTTTCATAGTTATCTTGCACAATCGCAATACCTTGTTTGGCTAGCTGGCCCACCTTAGTTAAGGCGTTTTGCACTTTATCAGGCTGCTGCGAATACACGGTAATATTTGCGCGAGCAATATAGCGAAACTGTTGATTATCAGCGCCATATTCGCGCGCTTGTTTATCAACAATTGATTGCCTACCTTGGCTGATCTCTTGTTCATCAAAGCCATGCAGTTTTAAAAAAGCGATCACTGCGGCATTTTTCTGCTCAACCCGTTCAACTAACTTTTCGAGGTTATTGTCCGCATCACTAAATTGTACCGGCCAGATCACTGTATCAGCAGTTACTTCACGCTCTGCTAATCCTTTAACCTCAACCGTGCGTTCCATATTTTTTACATCAAGCGCTGCTGATTTTAAAATCCATCCGCAGCCAAGTATAGCGACACTCAATACAGCTGCGCCAAGCAACTGGTAATATCCATTTGGCTTATTCATTTAGGTTCCTTTGATAATTATCAATGTTAAGTTGGTTTGATGCTCGAAAAATCAACTTAAACAGGTTACATTGAGCATATACCCAAACCACCTCAAGATGCGAGCGTCGTTAGCAAAAAGATTCTATTGCATCGTCGTGCTAAAAAACAAATAACCCGCAAGGAAAGACCATGAGTGTAAAACGCATTAGTCAGTTTTTCAATCCGACTTCGGTTGCCGTGATTGGTGCATCGAATAACGTTTCCCGAGCAGGATTTGTAGTAATGCGCAACTTATTACAAGGCGGATTTAACGGCCCTATCATGCCAGTAAGCCCGACTAATAGCGCCGTACATGGCGTGTTGGCCTACCCGTCTATTGCGGCGCTACCGAAAATACCGGACCTTGCAGTTATTTGTACGAACAAACACACTCTACTTAATATCATTGCAGAGCTGGGAGAGTTTGGCTGTAAAAATGCGATTGTGATCGCAGCCGGACTCAATCATGAACAAAAAACAGCACTGCAAGAAGCCGCTAAACATGCCAAAGTATCGTTACTTGGCCCTAATTGTTTGGGTTTATTGATCCCCCATATTGGCCTCAATGCGAGTTTTTCTCACACTATCGCAAGCCCTGGTAAATTAGCGTTTATTTCACAGTCAGCTGCTGTGTGCTCCACTATTTTAGATTGGGCAAAACATAAAGAAATTGGCTTTTCATACTTTGTCTCTGTGGGAGATTGTTTAGATATCGACTTTGCTGAACTACTCGACTTTTTAGGTCGCGATGCAAAAACGAAGGCTATTTTGCTGTACATTGACAACATTGAGAATATCCGCAGCTTTATTTCAGCTGCTCGTGCCGCTGCGTTTAGTAAACCGGTGATCGCCATTAAAACCGGTAAAACAGCGGCTGGAGCACTTGCTGCCGAAATTCACACTGGCGGCAAGCAAAGTTCAGATGCGGTGTATGACGCCCTCTTCCAACGCGCAGGTATGTTACGGGTAAATGATTTAACTGAACTGTTTGCTGCTACACAAACACTGGCCATGCATCCTAAATTATTAAAGGTGGAACAACTCACCATTTTAACCAATGGCGGCGGCCCCGGCGTAATGGCCGTTGATAGCTTATTACAAAGTTCTGGTAAGCTGACACAATTGAGTGAAGAAACCCGTGCGGCGCTCAATAAAGTGATCCCACAGTCGGATATGACCTCTAATCCGGTGGACATTTTTGGTGACTCAGTTCCGGCACGCTACCAACAAGCACTGGAAATTTTATTGCATGCTAAGGAAGTAAAAAATCTACTCATCATACATACGCCATCGGCCCTTGCGCCAAGTGAAGACTATGCATTAATTATCGCTGAAACGTTGAATAAACTACCGAAAATGGCGCGTCCTTATGTGATCACAAATTTTATGGGCGAAGATGCCGCCTATGCCGCCCGTCGTGTATGTAGCAACTACGGCATTCCTACTTATCGCACCCCAGAGGGCGCAGTTCGTGCCTTTATGCACTTAGTAAGTTATCGCCGTAATCAAAAACATTTAACCCAAACTCCAGAGTCAAACACAGATGACGCTAAAATCAATAAACACGCAGCAAAAGCGCTCGTGAATGAGTTTTTAGCAGAGCAGCAAAGCTATCTATCCACCCATCAAGCCAGCCAAATACTCGCTCACTATGGCGTTGAATGTATTCAAACCGAGGTCGCATACACGCCGACAGAAGCAAAAGAGCAAGCCATAGAGCTAGGCTTTCCTGTGGCACTGAAACTGATCAGCCCTAGCATTCCATCTAAATCAGAAGTCGGTGGTGTAGTACTTAATCTCAATGACGCACAAGAAGTTGAGCAAACCGCTTTTGCAATGTTATTAAGAATAAGAAACACCTACCCTGATGCGATTATTGAAGGTTTTTCGCTACAAAAAATGGCTCCCAGAGCGGGGGCCAATGAACTACGCATTGCCGTAAAAACTGAGTCTAATTTTGGTCCTGTAATACTTCTAGGAGAAGCCGGCACAGGTCTAGAGTTTGCTCAAGCAGCGGTTGCTTTACCACCTTTGAATATGAACTTAGCAAAATATTTAATTGCTGCGGCGCATGATAAAGGCGTGCTTAAAGATCGCATTTTGCCTGAGAAAGTTGATAAGTATCGCCTGTGTGCATTGCTTACGCGAATTTCACAACTGGTAATTGATCAACCCGATATAACTTCGCTTGAGTTAAATCCTATTTTAGCCAGTAATGGCCAGTTTTTGGTGCTTGATGCCACCATGACCCTGAGTCACTACCAAGTACAATCACATCGTAAACGCTTATCTATTCGCCCTTACCCAATTGAGCTGGTTAAACAAGTGACGCTTAAAAATAATACCCTTGCGACACTCAGACCAATAAAGCCAGAAGATGAACAGGCGCACCAAGAGTTTGATCAATCTCTCAGCAAAGAAGATCGCTACAAGCGCTTTTTTGGTGAGCTGCCGCAATTTAACCACGATCAACTCGCTAAAATGACGCAAATTGACTACGATCGTGAAATGGCGTTTATTATCACTCAAGACAACGCCACGCTTGGCGTCTCTCGGGTGTTAATGGACCCAGATAAAGTGCATGCCGAATTTGCTATAGTAGTACGCTCAAACTGCCAAGGCCTTGGCTTAGGTGGCTTATTAATGCGCGCCGCTATTGAGTATTGTCAAAGCCAAGGCGTACAATTTATTGAGGGTATCACCCTGCCGGAAAATACCGGAATGATTGAATTAGCCCGAAAACTAGGCTTTAAGATCAGCCGCGACTTTGAAGAAGGCAGTATAAACATGGTACTGAAGTTATAAGGGACTATAGTTGAAAGTAACGAGCTGGAAACACTGGCCTAATATCGACTTAGATGCTGACTTACTAGCAAAGTCAGTTATTAGATACCAAGATATTCATGATCATTGCTTTATAAAACTGAGCTGTAATAGTAATAGTGTATGTAGCGCATTTGGCATTAAACGGCACTTCAAACATAACCCATTAGGAACAGTTGAAAAAAACAGCTACCCCCATAGTTTATCAGCTTTGTTAGATGATAAAAAAAGCCCTAAAGGATTAAACGATTGTCCGCAACTACTCATAAATATTGAAGCACATAAACGTGTTAGCGAGCACTTTAGCAATGAGAATAAACTGTGTTTTGCAACGGTTTACTCTCCGCTTTATCATTTAAATTCAATGCTTGCGGGTACATTAACTGCAGCCGAGTTAGAGCGCGCACCTTACAAAAAGATGTTATCTTTATTAAGTGATATAACAGCACAATATATTGAAGCTTTACTATTAATTAAAAATGTTAGAATTTACTACTGCAGCTTTCATGCTTGTGGTGCATTTTGCAGTTATCAGCAATTTAAAACACTTGTAGCGCCTTATGATGAACAATGCATAGCGCAGTTAACACATCAAAACCACCTTCTTCACTATCATTGCAGTTCTTCCATTTATTTTGATTACCTAGATAGTAACAGGTTCTCTTTACTATCAATTGATGACTGCCACGATGTGGTATCTATAAAAGCTTTGCTCACTAGCTTCCCTGATATTACATTTGTAGGGCTATTGGATAAATTATTATTACCGCGCCCACTTAAAACGGAAGAAATTGAACAATTTTTATTAAACTGCCGCCGCAACTTAGACCTTAATAGAGTCATTATTGCCCCAAGCTGCACTCTACCTGTAAGCATTAAAAACAATACATTATTAATAACATGTTCTATTGTGAAAGAACTGTGATTTTTATTTATATCTACGGAAAATAATCAATTGAGCATAATACATACAGAGTTAATAAAAGGCATTGAGTTATACCAAAAAAACCAATACCAATTAGCGCAGGCAAAATTTAAATATGTACTGAGCAAAGACCACTCATCTTTGATTGCACATCGTTATTTGACCGAAATAGCACTGATAGAGGGCACAGCAAAAAATCACATAGCGCCATTAATAGCTTGCATGGCAGCACACCCAGCTTCAAGTGAGCTTAGTTATACCTTAGGTATGTGCTACCAACAAGCACGTGAGCTTCCCTTAGCGGTTGCACAATATCGCCATGCATTAGAGATGTTTTTAGACACTCCACCCATCCATAGCTACAAACAACAACCAAAAGTTGAATTCGATACCAAAATACATGAGGCCTTGCTATGGAAAACCCTTGCCCTTTTACGCCAAGAAAACATTAAATCCTTTGCCACAGCAGGTAGCTTATTGGGCATCATACGCGAAGGTGCAATTCTCCCTTTTGATAAAGATATTGATATTGGAGTTGATTGGGGGCAAATGGAGCAGGCTATTACACTTTTAAAAAGCCAAGGCTGGCATGAACATATGCGCTCTTATGACTTAATTAACCCACGATGCTTTGCTCACCCAGATGGAGTGACCTTGGACATTTGTGGCTTTGGTGTTGATATCGCCAACCAACAAACTATTTGTGGGCTTTGGATGAGTGATATTCCCTTTGAGTGGAATAGAATTACACAATATCCAACCTTAAATTTAGTAGAAAAAACAACTCCCTTTGGCAACGTATGGCATCTAGCACAACCTGAACTGATATTAAGTGCGCTTTATGGAGATTGGCAAACACCCGACCCTCTTTTTGATACTATTTTATGCGCAAAAAATATTCGCTCATTCTCGTTATTAACACAGTGCTTTGTGTATTCAAGGCTTTATAAGTTATGCTTAATGAGTGAATGGGGGAAATTAAAACACATATTAAACCAACTTACTTTTTTTGATAATAACGACGAATTAATAAAAAAATTAACCGATAAAGCCGAAAGTATGCCTACATGACTCTAAACTCACAAATACATAGCTTAAATTCAGATAATAAAAGCAGTCATAATACGCGCTGTTTGGCTCTTGGTGTATTTGACTTATTTCATATTGGTCATTTAAATTATTTAAAATTTGCTAAAGCACAAGGAAGCGAACTGTTTGTTGCGGTTGCGTCAGATGACTTATGCTTTGAAAATAAAAATACGTTTCCGATCATTAATCAGCATGAAAGAATGGCGATTATAAGCGCACTGGCGATCGTGGATCACGTTGCCTTAGTGCCAAGTCCAATAGTAAAGACTCAGAGCACTTGTAAATGGATACAAGCATGGGGAGTCAATAAGGTGGTTGTTGGCGGGCAATGGCAAAATAGTGAGCGCTGGAATGAAGCCGCTGATGCATTACAAGCGTGCGATATTGATGTCATGTTTGCACCACAAACACCTAATATTTCGAGCTCGGGTATTAAGAAAAAAATAATCACATCTTATTCCGATAGTTTGTAATGCACGTTTTAATTCTACATTACAAGTTTTTACCGCTTATATGCACACTCAATACGACAATGTACAATCTGACATAACCATATTTATAGCCTTTGAATAGTCGCTATAAGCTAAACTCTAAACCAGTATTATTTTTAAAAGAACACGGATTTAATTTGAATAATTTACGTAAACGCACAGCGCTATTTTTTGAAGGTAATGGGGAGTACCGTAAGACTGGTCATTACATCGATATATTTCTAATATCGCTGATAATGATTAATGTGATTGCAATTGTGCTTGAATCCGTGGTCAGTTTGGCTCAGCAATATAAGTATGAATTTTTAATACTTGAGCTTGTCTCGGTTAGTATTTTTGCCATCGAGTATTTACTTCGCCTTTGGTCATGCGTAGAACGTGCCGAGTACAAAAGTCTAGACTGTGGTAATTTTCAACGCCGTTTAAAATATTTACTCTCTCCTTTAGCCTTAATTGATCTCATGGCAATCCTGCCCACGCTCTTAATGATGTTTATCACCTTTGATTTACGTTTTTTAAGAGTGCTCAGACTCCTACGTGTTTTTAAGCTCACTCGTTACTCACGAGCAATGCAGCTACTTTTACAATCATTTCGTGATGAAAGCAGTTCGCTTTTGGCCGCATTCTTTATAATGGCAGTGGTGCTAATTTTAGCTTCCTGCGGAATTTATTTAATTGAACACGATATACAACCGGATAAATTTGGCTCCATTCCTGCGGCAATGTGGTGGGCAATGGCAACGCTGACCACTGTAGGTTATGGTGACGTTGTGCCAGTAACACCGCTAGGGCGTTTTTTTGGCGGCGTGATCACGTTACTGAGTATGGGAATGGTAGCAATACCCACCGGCTTATTAGCTTCGAGTTTCTCTGAACAGCTACGTAAGCGTAGGATCATGTTTAGTGATGCGGTGCATGAATGTCTGCATGATGGCGAGCTAGATGGCAAACTAGATGATGCGCAACTGGAGCATCTAGAGAATTTGCGCTGTAAGCTTGGTTTAAGTAAGCAAGAAGCAAACAAAGCAATTAAGTCTCAACTTAGTGCACGCACTAAAAACCTTTATTGTCGTCACTGCGGTGAACGCCAAGACTAGATATAGCTTCTAGTTAAAATTTCAACTGTTTAGGGCATCAACACCGCGATTGGTTTAATTGTAGTGTTGAGTCTCAAAAACGTTATGACTCAGCAAATAAAACCCAAGCTATAAAAAAGAAGAAAGCAAAGAAGACCATACCTTTTATATAGCCAGTATTTCGAACTTTAAGCCAAAATTCTCTTTGAGTTTTTTGCTCCGTATGACTGAGCAAATAATCACAATGCGGGCACCTGTTTCCTAAGTACATAATCAAATTACAATTAGGACATCTCGCTGATGGCTTAAATTCGGACATATCCATAATAGTAGGCTTCTCAGGCTTCATAACTTCCTTGATTCATAATAGTTATTTTTTTGCTAAAACAAGTTAAGCTTAAAAATTCAAAAAAGTAACCATTTATAAACTCGGCACTGATATTTTCACCATTTAATAAAACTCTAGCTAGCATTAGTCTTCATTCAACAACGACTGCCAGTCTTTATTTAATAATGCGCTTACATCATCACCTGGGATTGGTTTACTGAATAAATAGCCCTGAAATAAATTACAGCCTAAGTTGCGCAAAAAGGTAAGCTGCTGCTTAGTTTCAACGCCTTCTGCGACGCATTCTTTACCTAAGCTTTTCGCCAATGCAAGCGTTGACTGAATAATCGCTTCATCGTCACTATCTATACCAATATCAGTTACAAAACTGCGATCAATTTTCAGTACATCGATCGGAAAGCGCTTTAAATAAGTGAGTGAAGCATAACCTGTACCAAAGTCATCCATATATAAGCGACAACCTAGTTGCTTCAACTTTGACATGCTATTTAACGCTTGCGGTGAATCATGCATCAGCACTGATTCTGTAATTTCAAACACCACAGAGCTGGCTGATACATCAGCATTAATTAGCGCACTGCGAATTTCATCAACTAAATTTTTATACTCAAAATCCAGTGCAGACAGGTTAATAGACACATACAAGTCAGGCTTTTGTAACTGCCACTGTTTAAGTTCAATCAACGCTCTAGCTAAGGTTTGCAACATAATTTTTGTGATCAAACCGATACTCTCAGCAGCAAGCGCAAACTCTTGCGTTTCATAGCTGTTATTTTCTGGCCAACGCAGCAATACTTCCAGCCCTTCGGCCTGATGAGTTTTAGCATTAACAATCACTTGGTAATGATTACAAAACGCATGATTTTGGTAGGCTTGAGTTAATTGTGATTCTAAATGCAGAGAGCGTTGTACATGCTGATTCATTTCTTGTTTATAAAATTGATAACAACCTTCCAAGCTCTTTTTCGAATGATACAGTGCAATATCAGCCGCTTTAATTAAACTTTTAGCACTGAGTGCATCATCAGGCGAAATCGCCACGCCAATACTTAAACTGACACTAATCGCTTGGTTGTTAATAATGATGTTGTCATTCAAGCTGGCCATCAACTTAACGCACAGTAAAACAACCTCTTCGATTTGTTGAATGCCCTCGACTAACAACATAAATTCATCACCGCTAAAACGGGCTACACTATCTTTGGCCTGTACACGCGATTTGATCCGCAGTGCCACCGCCTTTATTATCTCATCGGCAGCTTCATGCCCTAGCGAGTCATTAAAATACTTAAAACGCTTGATATTAATATTGAGTAACGCTACTTTTGAATTTTGGCCTTTTGCCTGTTCAAGTGCGTGTTCAACTCGGTCATTAAATAAAGTACGATTTGGTAACCCCGTTAAACTGTCGTAATTTGCTAATAAAAACAATTCATTTTCAGCTAACTTTTGCGCATTAATATCAGTGAGGATGACCACATAGCTTTCTAAGCGTTGTTCAGTATCTGCCACAGCACTGACTTTAATTAATACATGGCGAGATTCACCATTAGCTAAGTAAACGGTATCTTCTGCAGAAAAATGTTCACCAGCTTGCAATTCCTTCATTACACGTAAATAGTTAACCCTTACAACACGACTTAACCCTAAGTGTAATGAGCAGCTAGAACGATAATCAACAGGAAAGTTAAATGCGCTCTGCAGTGCTTTGTTGGTAGCTAAAATACGTAAACTTTTATCCAGAATAAAGACCCAATCGCGGGTTTGCTCAAATGCTGCGCCAAATAAACGGGCATGTTCTTCAAACACTAATTCACGAGTCATATTAGTATAAGTGCCGGCCACTTTCTCGGGTGTACTTCCTTGCCAAGCAACCACTTTGCCAAAGTCTTTATACCAGCGCCAATAGCCTAATTTATGGCGTAAACGATAGGTGCAGTTAAAATAGCCTTTCTCGGTGGATAAAAATTCTAACCATTCGATACGAAAATGTTGTTTATCTTTAGGATGTATTTTTGCTAAATAATCATCCAAATTAACCGATTCAACATCATAACCCAGCTCATTTTTAAGTCGTGGTTGATAAATGATTGGACTTGAAGATTGCCAATCCCAAACCCCTGAACGACTGCCCTCTAATGCTAACTTTAAGCGCGCTTCACTTTCTTGGCTTTCTCTATGGGCTGCTAATAATAATTGCTGAATTCGATTACGACGCATAATCCAAGCCGCAACTAATCCAAAAAACACCAGTGCGTAAAGCACTATAAACTGAGGCGCGCGCCATAGCGGGTATTTTACCACAATGTCCAATACTGCCGGTTGTGTGTAGTCGCCAGTAAGCGGATCTTTAGCCCAAATTTTTAGTTGGTATTTGCCGGGGTTAAGTTTTGGAAATAGCACTCGGTTATTATTACGGGTATAAGACTTTTGCCCATCAGAGAGTTGATACTCATAAATAATACGTTCTTGGTAGTTAAATGCCATTGCCGAAAAAGCCACTTCAAGACCTATATCGTCGTGCTCTAAGGTGATTGTTTTTATTGGTTGCTTAAGATCCGTAGATAATTCACGAGACATCAAATCAATGCTGGTTATATTTACATGATCAATTAAACCATGCCTAGGTTGATTATCATTTGGGTAAAAATAGCTAAATCCCTTTAACGTACCATAGACTATTTGGCCGGTTTTTAAACGCGTAAATGCACCACTATTAAACTCGGTAGAGACCAGTCCTTCTGATGTCGTAAATTGCTGAAAATGTTTGTTTTCTGGATTTAATCGCCAGATCCCTTTATGACTACTCATCCAGATCATTCCAGCATCATCTAACACCATATCGTACAATAAGGTGCCGAGCTTATTTTTATCTAAATCTATGGTATACAACAGCTTGTAATTCGATGCATCAAGACCAATTAAGCCAAAATTCGATAACGTGATCCACAGCACATTATTATTATCAACAATATAAGACATTACATTAACGGCTACATTTTCGTGTTGCTGTGGCACGGTATAGATTTTTGTTAAAGCAAATGAGTTTGGATCAACCTGATAAAGCACCCCTGCATTATAAAATAACGGGGAGTCAGGTTTGGTAGATAAAGGCGGTAAGAAACCATAAGCTAAAAACGGTTCAAACTTTTCAAATTCACCACCTAAAGGAGTGATCTTTTGGCTGTCGATATTATAAACAAACATGCCATGATCAGAATGAACATAAAATAATTCACCATTTGGCATCAATACTGAGCCATGTATCCACCCTGTGATCAGGTGTTGCTGGCTTGGGTCGGCTGTTGTTGCAGGAAAAATTTCATAGCTATGCGGATCAAAACTAAAAATCCCGCGATTAGTACGCAGCCACAATTTATCTTTATAAGGAGAAATAGCGTAGATATTAAATTCAGTGGTAAACAAATCAGCTTGATAATCTTTTAAAAACACTTGCCCTTGATTAGTTTTTAAATCAACCGCAGTTAAACCATTATGAGTTGCTAGCCAGAGTTTATCTTCATACTCGGTTATGCCCCAAATAGAAGGGTGCGATAAACCATCACCGGAGAGCATGCTGGCATTAACATTTTCAAAATGATAATTATCATAAGGTAAATAAAATGCCCCATCACTTTTAGTAGCTGTCCACATAGCGCCGTTACTATCTTTGACAATATCGATAACACTTGGATCTGCCAGTGAGTATTTACTTTCTTTTACTCTATTATTTTTAGTCAGCTCACCGCTATTCAAATCGAGACTAAATAAACCTTTATCGGTGCCTAAATCAAGCACCCCATGGTCATTTATTATTTTCCAAATATTAAGATCGTTCAATATGGTTTTATTTTTAAAAGGCACATCTGGGCGCTCAAACATACTCGGTAAATCACTAATATCAACTTGATATAAACCACGTACGGCCCCCACTAACAGTTGCTCATTTTCGCCTATTGCAAACGACTTTATATAATTTTGATACACATGGTCTGGCTCGGTGCTTAAATGCTCTAATTTTCGGTATTGCCCAGTTGCTATATGATAGACATATGCGCCAGTACTGGCGGCAATGAAGATATAACCTTTGTAATGTAATAAATCGCGGATCACGGTATTACGAGTGCGCTCTGGTAATTCAAAAATAGTCTCAATTTGGCCCGTCGCTAAATCAAGGCGAGCAAAGTCCCAACCACGGCCAATCCATAATGACTTATTATCGGTGGCAACCATACTAAATACAGACTGACTTAAGACTTGTTCTTCACTGGTGGGTTTTGATAAAAATTGTTGATAACTATCGGTACTTGGATCATAGCGAAACAGCCCTGCAACTAACGATGCAATCCAAATATAACCATCCGGGTCTTGATATATAAGGTCAATAATTGCTTCATCTAATTCCCCGTTTGGCCCTGCAATATGTACTACCTGATAGCCATCGTAACGATTTAAGCCTCCTTCAGTCGCCAACCAAAGATAGCCGCTTTTATCTATCAACATGGTATTGACATAGCTTTGTGATAAACCTTCACTTGGCGATAAGCGTTTTACCTGCGCCATAGTAGCTTGGCTAGCAACAACAAAGGCGGCTAACAAAAAGAACACACTAGCCTTAAACCATTGACCCATCTAAATTTCCACGTGGTTGTTTTAACAAATTATTTTTACTAGCACTGCATAGCTACGATATTTCGTTGCTGATAGACAGTAAAGAGTGTATCTAAAGGTGGTGGCAATGTTAACACAAAGTTAAAGCCAATTGATTGATAAAAATCAGCTAAATAGTTATAAGCAAATGTATAAACGAGTGAATTTTGATTAGACAAGGTATGAATTAGTAGTTTTTTTGCAATTCCTTGACCGCGCCAAGCAGGTGCAACCAGCAAGGTAGACAAAAACAAATAATCACTGCGATTTTGAATTCTGCATGCCGCGACAATAACTAAGTCATTATAAACAACCCACACTTGATCTTGTCTGGTTGCCCGACCTCGGGCTTTATATTGATCGTAAAACTTATTCACTAAAGGGGTTTTAATTGGCTCTAGGCATTCAAAACGCAATGCCGTCATTAACTTTGCATCGTCGCTAAATATTGTTCAAATTGCTGCTTCAAAAACATCTGCTCTGCCACTGGCCGACTATGAATTGTATTGTATATTTGCTCACGAGTACTCTTACCACGCTTTATTTGATAAGCCCAAAACGATGCCTCGTAATCCAATTGAATTTGATATTTTTGTTCACGAGGTAGTAAGCATAAGTTAAACGACATAAATTACCAGTTATTACTAATCATATTAATGCCCAGAGTATAACAAACATTTGCCTAAAAGAGTCACGGCTAAACTTGCGCTTTTTAGCTTTTAAACGTAGATTGGTGGCGTTTTTAGTCCTAATATGGAAACGCTGTGATTAAGTGCTTTTTTTATCTCATATTGCTCTGTTATTCACTAACGCCACTGAGCACTATAGCGAACACGCAACATATGCTGTTTAATCGCCCAGCCGATACCCCACAGGCTCGCTATGTGATTGAGCTGATGACCCTTGCATATAAGGAACTTGGCTATGATGTACATATTATTGACTTTAATCACCAAAGCGCTTTATCTGCAGCGAACAATGGCACGCTTGATGGCCAATTAGGGCGAGTGGCCAGTATCAGTCAACAATATCAAAACTTGCATCCGGTTAACTTTGCGCTATTTGAGTTTAACCTTGTGCTATTAAAAAACTGCCAACAATGTACATTTGAGCAGCTAGACAATATCGCCATTCAAGTTGGTTATCCTGCAGCGCAGAGTTACCTTAACGAACACCCTTTTATTGGTGACATTATTAAGGTGAAAAGCGTCACTGCTCAACTTAATTTACTCACTCAAGGTAAAGTACAAGGTGTGATTTTACTCGACTTTTTATTGTCTACTAAACACCCTCAGTTTAATGTTAAGCAATTTCAAACTGAAATACTGGCACCAATAAAAAGCTATCACTTTTTGCATTCACGCCATAGCGCATTAATTCCTAAGCTTGAAAAAGAACTGCATAAACTCAATGAAAATGGCACAGTTCGTTTACTCAGGGCTAAACATAATCTTGATTAAAAACCAAAATCCCCCTGCTCCGATGGTGCTGACTTAGCGATAAGTGCTTGGCGCTTTTGCAAGTAACGTTTATAACGCTGTTGACACAAACTAATGACTTGCTTTTTTTCTACGTTTGAAAATGAATTCCAACCAAAGCGTTCCTCCCGACTTCGATAGCAGCCTTTGCAATAGCCTCGGTTATTTACCTCGCAAATGCCTTTGCAAGGACTTGGAATTTCAAAAATTTCAATTTGTTGCATAACAAACATCGGCCAATAAACACAACTTTAGTATAGCCCGTTTTTTAAACGAAAAAAAACCGTAACTTAATTACGGTTTTTTTGAAGATGTTTTACATTAGTTATTGGCCGCTTTCGCTACTATTAAACTCAACCTTACGATGAAATGGCTTAGCGTACATAGCTAACACCAGAGGTTTTAATTCATCTGGAACACGCGCCATACGCATCTCAAATGCCTGAGCATCGGCTTTATTAATCACCGCCTGTTTACAGCCACCAGCGATATAATTTCCTGGGTGTAAAAAGAACGAATCAATAATTTGCTCATCGATGGTTTTTGCCAGCTGCTCTGGTGATTCACACCCGTCTTCAATTGGTTGCCCAAATGCTAAATGAACATGCCCTTTGGCGGTACTAAAACCTTCAACAATACTGGCAATATCTTCACCCGCTGACTTTACATATTTACCATGATGCTGCTTATGATAAAGCTCTCTGGCTTTGGCTGTTGCACAAGGTTCATATTGATATGAAATTGATACTGGTACAATTTTTAGCTCACGTACATACTCAGCAAACTCTTTCTTTTGCTTACGACCATTAAGCTGCAACATTTTAAGTAGCGCAGGATCTGTTTGATCAAAGCCATCTTTAGCGCGGCCTTCTTTTTGTGCAATCCAAATTGAATCACCACCAGCAAGCGAATCGTAAATATAAGCTGAAAGCTGCGATAGTGCTCTAAGCATTTCTTTTGGCGCTTTAACTGAGCGCTTAACAATAAAGCTTTTATTTAAACGCATCAGTTCGGTGATATAAGGGATTTGCAGTAAGTTATCACCGATGGCGATACGGACTGTCTTCATTTTGTGACTGAATAAACCCCAATTAATTAAAGCAGGATCAAGTACGATATCGCGATGATTTGAGATAAACAAATACGCTTGCTTTGGATCGAGTTGATCCAAACCAGAAAAGGTCACCTCAGTTGTGGTGCGTTTTACCAGCTGTGCTAAATACTTAGCAACGATTTGTTGAACTTGCTCAACACTGTTGATAGCGCCCCACTTTTTACGTAACTGATACTTTACCAATGTTCTAGATAAAAAGGGTACAGCTGATAAAAAACGCGGTAAGTTATATTTTGCAACTACATCAATAAACGCATTATCATCAATCAAGCGTGCAACCGAAGCGGCTACTTCATCATCATTGTAAGGTCTTATATCTGCGTACTTGTCCACTGGTTCACTCATTACTGCATCTTTAAAGTTAAAAAAACGGTGCGCTCGTGCGCACCGTTTATATTCTATAGGCGATTATAACTCAGACAACCTAAAATGCGAACTAAGTCATTAATTTGGTCCATTGTTTATATTTTATAACAGCTAAAAATCTTTTTAATAACATTCAATTATGCAATGCTCTTACCAGTGCTGCGGTATTTACTAAGCGCTCCTTTAAGAACTAAACGCGCCATTAACAGTGCTAAAATAGTACCACAGAGAAGGGTTAACCAATGTGGTAGCACTTGATGTTCATCACCTAATAATGGTGTAACAACAAAGCCAAATTCAGCCACTAAATAATCGGTTAAAAAACCAAATATCAAAGCGACACCTATTACACCAACTAAATAAGCAACCACTGCACGCTTACCAAGCTCATTGGCAACCACGCCAAGCGTCGCGACATTAGTGGCAGGACCTGCCAACATAAAGACTAAAACAGCGCCAGGTGCTACGCCACTTAATAACAAACCAGCTGCAATCGGCGTTGATGCGGTCGCACAAATATACATGGGAATACTAATCACGATCACCACCAGCATAGCCAAAATACCACTGCCCCATTGGGTTAAAAATGATTCTGGTACATAAGTTTGCACTAAGGCTGCAAAGAACAAACCAATCATTAACCACTTCATAGTGTCTGATAGCAATTTGTTACAGCTAAAACTCACTGCCTGTTTCATCTTTTGCCATTGGCTGGCTGGTGCTGCACTTGATGTATCGCAACAACTTGCCTTCTCTTCAACCGCTGCTGGTTTCGTTGAACAGCAACTAACCTTCTCTTCGACCACTGCTGATTTCGTTGAGCAACAACTTATCTTCTCTTCAACCGCTGCTGGTTTCGTTAAACAACAACTAACCTTCTCTTCGACCGCTGCTGGTTTCGTTGAACAGCAACTAACCTTCTCTTCGACCACTGCTGATTTCGTTGAGCAACAACTTATTGTCGTTGCTCGCTTTTGCTCATTATTAACTTCACTGGTGTGATCTGTAGTTTGCGTTTTTTCAGCATCACGCCCCACTAAGACACCAGCGACAATAGCACTGCAAATCGCCGCTATTGGACGAATTATAGCCATAAAAGGACCTAGTAACACATACGATACCGACACCGAATCAACCCCTGTTTCTGGCGTCGATACTAAAAACGCAGTGGTAGCACTTTTTGAAGCGCCTGCACGTCTTAAACCAATTGCAGCAGGTATTACACCGCACGAACATAATGGCATTGGTGCGCCAATTAAAGCAGCTTTAACAGTCGTCCAAAAACCTTCTTTTCCCAAGTGTTTATTTAAGAAATCAGCCGGTAAGTACACATTTAATAACCCAGCTATTAATAAACCGAGCATTAACCAAGGTGCAGATAATAAAAATAACTGCCAAAAATTATTGATTAAGTCCATCAATGTCCTCCAAAGTGGTTAATATCGAACAGTTATCTGCGGGCTCTTTGCCTCCGCAGCACTTATCAGCTAACACGGATAATGATTGATGAAAACGTGTTAATTCAGCAATACGCTCTGCGACTAAGTCACGCTTTTGTATTGTTAAGTTTTTAACTTCATGGCAAGAATGCTGATGTTTTTTAAATTTAATTTGTAATAGTTCTTTGATCTCAGCCAAGCTAAAGCCAACATTTTTAGCGCGCAAAATAAACATCATTTGCTTAAGATCGGTTTGGCTATAATCTCGATAACCTGCTTGCGTTCGCGCTGAAGGCGTTAACAAAGCATGCTTTTCATAGTACCTTAGGGTATCTGTAGAGACACCTAATTGACTGGCAAATTCGCCTATTTTCATCACCGTCTCCAATTAACATATTATCAACTGATGCTGAGTATAAACCTTAGAGTACACACCAAGGTCAAGCATTTATAAATTTTTATTATAAGGAAAGCTCATGAATATTACTCTTCTCGATACTGCTACGCTTGCAGGCACATCCCTTGAACCTTTTCAAAAACTTGGCAACTTCACTAGTTATTCACTAACCAGTCCAGCACAAGTATTAGCGCATA
This sequence comes from Pseudoalteromonas sp. SR44-8, assembly GCF_014163635.1. Taxonomy (NCBI): domain Bacteria; kingdom Pseudomonadati; phylum Pseudomonadota; class Gammaproteobacteria; order Alteromonadales; family Pseudoalteromonadaceae; genus Pseudoalteromonas; species Pseudoalteromonas sp. SR44-8. The sequence continues at coordinate 83,009 of NZ_JACJDS010000011.1, read as the reverse complement.
GTGCAGGCGCTGATGTCTTGATCACCAATAAAGTGGTACTTAATCGCGAAACACTGGCAAAACTCCCTGAATTAAAGCTCATATGTGTAGCCGCAACTGGCACTAACAATGTTGATTTAGTCGCCGCTAAAGAGTTTGGCATTGCCGTTACCAATGTGGCCGGGTATTCAACACCTTCGGTTGTACAACATACCTTTGCACTGATCACAAATTTACTGGGTAATACTCACCGCTACATTGCTGATTGCCAACAAGGGTTATGGCAACAAAGCGAGATGTTCTGCCGCCTTGATTACCGTTTTAATGATATAGGAGGTAAAACTCTGGCAATTATCGGTTATGGTTCGCTTGGTAAAGCTGTTGCGGATGTTGCACGTGCTTTTGGTGCCAATGTAATTATCAGTGAGCGTAAAAACCAAGTAACTAGAGAGGGCCGAACAGAATTTTACCAAGCAATAAAAACAGCTGATATTATTAGTGTACACTGCCCTTTAACCGATGAAAGTCGTGATCTGATTGGTGCTGCTGAACTTGCTATGATGAAACCCAATGCCATTTTAATTAACACCGCGCGCGGTGGTATCGTTAATGAAGCTGATTTAGCCAACGCACTGAGCAATAACCAAATTGCAGGAGCGGGATTTGACGTATTAAGTAAAGAACCAGCTGCGAAGGATAATCCATTGGCCGCTTATCGTGGTGATAATTTAATACTGACTCCACATATTGCATGGGCCAGTGAAGAGTCAATCATTCGCTTAGTAAAGCAAGTCAGCTTAAATATTAGCGCATTTAGCCAAGGTGAAAGTTTAAATAGACTGGTCTAATCAACTAACTTTTAGTTAGTCACGCTATAAAAGGTGGTTAAATATAATTCACCACCTTACAAAAAAATCTAATTCATTGATTTTAAATAACATAAAATATTGGCTAGTTCTTTGCTAGCTAATAGATAAATTAAAATCAATATTTAGTATCCAGGATAAAATAATGAAAAAAGTACTTTTAATTGCCGCGCTTACAGCCCCTCTTCTTACTGGTTGTGTAATTGCAGTATCCGATGGTGAAGCACAAACACACTGGGCTGGTAATAGTTCAAGCTGGGAAGAACATCATCAATTTAATCGTGAAAGCATCTCAGGGCTCACTTTAGATACCAGCTATCAAAATGTATTAAATAAATTAAAAACTCCCGACTTTACAGAACTATTAAAAAAAGACGGTGATGTATACCAAGTACTATTTTATGCCACCCATAGTATTCACTCTGACGGAAAAATGACAAAAGATGAATGTACTCCACTGGTCTTTAAAAACGAGAAACTGATTGGTGTGGGTGATAGTATTTATAATTCACTTAGCGCCATTTAGACACAAAACTAAAGCAGTAAAGAGTGGAGCATATTCACTCTTTATTTGCTGTAATAACTGACTTTACTAACTTGCGTCAATAACTCGAGCAATAATTTTATCGCGGCCACTATCTTTAGCTTGATATAAACCTAAATCGGCTTCTTCAAGTAATATATGCTCAGAATAAACTTGACCAAACTCAGTTGTAGCAACCCCAATACTTATCGTAATATGAGCGGCATTGAGTGATGCTTTATGCGGGATAGCTAGCGTATTAACAGCATCTCTGAGTTTATTAGCAAATTTTAATGCCTCGTGTTGGTTGGTATCGGGTAACACTGCGGCAAATTCTTCTCCACCGTAGCGCGCAACAAAGTCAGTGCCACGCTCACACGCTGCAACTAATGCATGTGCAACACGTTTAAGGCAGTCATCCCCGGCACGGTGACCGTAACAATCGTTATAACGCTTAAAATGGTCTATATCTATTAATAGCACCGATAACGGTGTACCAGCTCGACGGCTGCGACGCCATTCTCGCGATAAGCTTTCATCTAAATAACGCCGATTGGGTATTTCTGTCAGCCCATCAATGGAGGCGAGCATTTCTAACAAATCATTTTTTTGCTTAATCAATAATTGATTTCGCACTCGTGCACGTACTATTGCGGGACTAAATGGCTTAGCAATATAGTCCATTGCGCCTAATTCAAACCCTTTTGCTTCATCATCATGGCTTGTATTAGCTGAAATAAAGATAACTGGAATAGCGTGCGTAGTTGAATTTTCTTTTAACTGAATTAATACCTCATAGCCATTAATGCCAGGCATTACAATATCGAGTATAATTAAGTCAACCGCAGTTGATTTAACAAATGTCAGGGCTTTTTCACCACTTTCAACTAAAAATATTTCGTGATCATTCGCTAATGTTTTTTCCAACACCAATCGATTTAATGGGTCATCATCAACGATCAGTATTTTGGCTTTCTTCAACATTTACTGAGCCTTGTATTTGAATATATCTATTTACTTGTGCTAGTTCGAACTCTAACTGACTCAGGGATATTTGCCCTACGTCTGGTGTCTTGCGTAGTCTACTTTCTAATTGCTGAGCGGTAGCACTTAGGCGATTAAAGCCAAGATTTCCTGACACACCTTTAATACTATGCACTAACCGTTCCAAAGCTTTTGCTTGCATCGGTACTTTTAATTGCTGCAGATGACTTACACACAACTTAGCAAGTTTATCCAACATAATCTGCAATAAATCATTATTACCCGAGAATTGTTCTAATGCAAAAGAATGATTATAAAAAACAGCGCCGGTAATTTGTAGTTCATTGATCGCCGCTAATAACGTTGCTGCAACCACTGGTTTTGTTAAATGTTTATTCATACCTACGGCAAGTGAGCGTTGCTCGTCAGCTGCTTCACAATGCGCAGTTAGCGCAAAAATAGGTAATTGCTGTTGTTCATAACTTTGTCGCAATAAAGCGGTTGCTTGTAACCCATCGACTTCTGGCATTTGAATATCCATTAAGATCAGATCAGGCATGACTTGTGCAACCAAATCTATCCCTGCCATCGCCGAAGTTGCTGTCATTACATTAATATGTGCTTGACTTAAAATATTACTAATAATATCTAAATTAAGCTGATTATCATCAATAACTAACACTAGTAAGCCCGCAACGTTGAGTTTACTCTCTGCCGTTGTCAGATTTACATCAGGGCGTTTAGATATCGGCTCAACTTGCTGTATTCGTTGTACTAATGCAGAACTTTTCACGCTGCACATTTGCATACCTTTAAGAGTAGGCAGCGGAGTATTTGGAGCATTTTTAACAACATAAAGCTGCGTGTTATTACTCATCAATGCTGTTTTTATATTGTCTCGCGTTATTACTCTCGGTAGATCAACGTCATTAATGATGATCCGCTGATAATCTGCTAATACAGCGTGGTCTGTTAATTCAGCTAACTCAGAAAATTCTAGCTGTTTTAATGGCGCTAATGCGGTAGGTAAATTAATTCCCCGCTCAGAATGAATCACTAAAGTATTGTGCCAGACGATAGGATCGATTTGAGCGGCAACATTAAAGGTTATAGTAAAGAAAAACTCACTGCCTTGGCCTTTATTGCTGACAACTTTAATTTCAGCTCCCATTAATGCCACTTCGTGTTTGACTATAGCAAGCCCTAAACCAACGCCTTGGTGGGTACGAGTGAGTGATTCGTCGCCTTGCGTAAATGCGTCAAATAATCGACTCTGATCAGCTTTATCAATACCGATCCCGGTGTCGATCACTTTAAAACACAGGGTTTGTTGTGTTGGCGTCAATTCAACGGCTGTTATTTTCAAAGTGATACTGCCATGTTCAGTAAATTTCACGGCATTGGTTAGTAAATTACCGAGCACTTGCTGTAAGCGAATGTAATCGCCGACTAACTGCGGAGCAATTAGCGGATCAATATCGATATTAAAAGCCAACTCTTTTTGCTGGCAGAGCCCTATTAATACACTCTCGCAGCTGTCAACAAGTGCAACTACAGCAAAATCAACTAAATCTAATTGCACTTGGTTATTTTCGATTCGCGCAAAATCAAGCATTCGATTAAGCATGGTTAATAAACTTTGCGCAGCATTTTTTGCTTGAACTGCATGCTGTTGCTGCTGCGCTGTTAAGCCTTGCTGAGTTACCATATCAATAAGGCCTGTCACAGCATGCAGTGGCGTGCGTATTTCATGGCTTAAGTTAGCAATAAATCGGCTTTTGGCCTCGGTTGCCCGCTCGGCATCTTGTTTGGCCTGAGTCAATGCACTGACATCTTGAATATGAATAACATAATAGTAAGGTGCTTGTTGCTCATCCCATACTAAAGAGACACTCAGCTGCCACCAGCAATTTAGCTCTTCTTGTCCTAAAGTAAGATGGTAAACTTTCTTTTTCTCACTCAGCAATAAAGCTAAAAGCGTTGCTATTTCTTGCCACTGTTGCCGTGGAAATAAATCCACTAATAATAAATCCTGCTCAGTTTTATCAATCTTAAAAATCTTTCGCGCAGTTCGATTAAGTTGTAATACTGTCTGTTCAAGTGAAAGTAAAATCACCCCATTAGCTGCATACTCTATGGCGCTGCGAAACTTAGACTCTGACGCTTTTAATGCCAAAAGAGCTTGTTGTTGGGCGGTTATATCCCGGCCAATTCCCATTGAACCTAGTAACTGATTTTGATCGTTATAAAATGGCGCGATGGTTAATTGAAAGGTTTGTAGCTGGGTTTCAAGTCGTTGCTCAGCCTTCATTTTGGTTGTTAAAACTTGTTGCTCTAATTCACTGATCTGGCCATTATCATCACTAATATCACATAACTGCTGACCAACTAACTGCCCTTGCTCAATACCTATGTATTGTTCATAAGCACGATTACATCCTAAGAATGAGCCATCAATGTTTTTAAAATAAATAAGATCTGGCACACTATTGAGCATAGTATTCAATAATGCTAAATGGCGTTCTTTAGCCTCATAACTGCGTGCGAGTTCACGGGTCTTTATTTTTACTTGGTCATCAAGTTCACTATTTGCCTGCTGCAATGAGTTTACCAACTGCTGATTTTTGTTAAGTACCCACTTGATTCGGCTAAACCACGGCTGCCAGTTTGCTGGTATATGATAATTTGAATAATCTTTATAGTGCTCCTCATTTTGTTCAAGATACGCCATTAAATATGTCATGGGTTTCACAAAAATACGCTGGCTTAACCATAACAAGGTACTGAACATCATCACTAAAAACATACTCAAAAAAGTAAGTTCAATTAATACATCAGTTACAATCGGTGAGGCTAATTCATCATGTGATGCAAAATAACCCGCATAAATTGGTAGCTGCTTTTGCGCTTGTAAAAGAGTGAGATTACCCTGATTATCTAATTCTGCTAATGACGCTTTAGCTGAAGGCCAATACTCCGCTAATGGCGTGTCTTCTTCAATATCGTAAAGTGAGCTGATAATGACGTGCTGCGCACTATTTAAAAATATATATTCGCCACTGCGCGGCGATATTTTTTTTAGCCATTGCGATACTGCCGATAAGTCATAAATCAAAATAATATACTCTTCACCGCCCTGCTCACGCGCACGCCCTATTGATAAGTAGTTTTTACCAGCCACCTCTACTATCGCACTTGATGTCAGTGAATTGTCAGCCAGTGCTGGGCGCAACTGGCCATCCAATACTTGAGTTAACATTAGGCTATCTTCGTCACGACGACGTTTTATATAAACAAAGCCTTGCTCATTAACATAAGCAACTGCCGATAAGGATTGAATTAACGATAATGCGGTATTAAAAGCAGGCCCCAAGGCGATCACTTGCTGCCATTGAGCTATCGCATTAGGAGTGGTCGAAAACTTACCTTGCCCGACAATTTCACCGCCTCCATCAGGGATTTTTCGGTAATAATAATTCTCTTGCTGATTAATATCTTCAAGCCATTGCGGCTCAAATTGATACGACAAAGGTTGCTCGTATAAAGAGAACAGTGTGTTGATCAAGCCATCAGCACCATTCATAGCATGCTCAACTTGCGCTGCTATATTGGCAAAATCCGCTTCACGTTTAGCAACGGCGCGATCTAATTTAATATTATATAAGTGTAAACATAATAGAAAAGCCACCAGCAGCGGCACAATAAGTGCCACAGCCAGTGAACGATAGTAATGTTTTAAAGGTAGAAAATTCAATCTACAATCCGATGCTTGGCGCTAAATTTGTCAACAAGGTTAGCGAGCCAAGTGGGACTGCGCAAGTTATAAATTTTCTTCCGCAAACGATGCTAAACGGCTTCTCACCACACCATTTAAGTTAACTGTGGCGCTGCCTTCAAAATCTTTAAAGCGCTCCACAATATAAGTTAAACCAGAAGTAACTGGAGTTAAGTAGTTACTATCTATTTGCGCAAGGTTACCAGAGCAAATTAACTTAGTACCTTCACCACAACGGGTAATAATAGTTTTCAGCTGTGAGGCGGTAAGGTTTTGGCTTTCATCTAAAATGACCACGGCATTTTGAATGCTGCGACCACGCATAAAGTTAACTGATTTAAACTGTATGTTGGCCTTTTCCATAATATAGTTACGGCTTGAAATAGGATTTTCGTCACCTTTGTGTAATACCTCTAAGGTATCGGTGATCGCAGCTAACCATGGTGCCATTTTTTCCTCTTCGGTACCTGGTAAAAAACCGATCGACTCAGCAATTTCAGGAGTATTTCGGGTGACAATTACCTTATCGTAAATACCTTTTTCAACCACCATTTCCAAAGCACAGGCAAGCGCTAGTAATGTTTTTCCGCATCCTGCAGGACCTGTTAAAATAACTAATTCAATACCGGTATCGAGTAACGCATCCATTGCCATGCCTTGATAAATATTTTTTGGCTTTACTCCCCATGCCGACTGATGCATTAAACGCTCAACACCGATATCTTTGAGCATAATATGCTGCTCATCATAAGATTTGACTCGTGCGGCAAACTGACCGCTGTCATCAAGTAAATATTCATTGCAAAATACATCGGGGATCAAACTTTTTGCCACTTTATGAAACGCATCACGACCATGTTGTTGTGTTTCACATTCGCCCACATGCTGCCAAAAATCGCCAGCAATTTTTTTATAACCACTGGAGAGCAAAGCAATATCATCAATCAGCTGATCGGTACGATAATCTTCAACAAATTTAAGCCCTGCGCCTTTGGCCTTCAAACGCATATTAATATCTTTGGTAACTAACACCACTTTGCTATTAGGATGTTGTTTTTGTAGGTGCACGGCACAATTGATAATACGGTGGTCATTTTCGTTGCCAGGTAAACCTGAGATAGAATCGGCAAATAAATGATCATTAACAATAATAAGTGTGCCAGCCGAAGATGCTTTGGCCTTTTTATTACTAGGTAGAGCGACACCTTTGAGCATTTGTTCTGGTGTGGCATCTTTGAGTACTTCATCCAAACCACGAATGGCCACACGGGCATCACGGCTGACATCATGCTTACGATCTTTTATATGATCCAGTTCCTCTAAAACTGTCATGGGAATTACAACATCGTGTTCTTGGAATGATAAATACGCGAGGGGTTCGTGAAGTAATACATTGGTATCTAGCACATACATTTTACTATCAAGGTTCGAAGCTTTTTCCATAGCACTTTCCTTACGTTTTATGATTTTTATGCTATACACAACTAATCAAGTAAAACGGGTGAACGCTCACCCTGAAAAACTTAATTGCTAGGTATATTCTAAGTTTAGCTTAGATGTCATAAAAGTCTGTTTTATGACAAACCTTTTTTTGTTTTGAATTAATCCTTATTGCAGCAGCTTTAATAGGAATAATTCACAGTTATTAAATTAATTAAAAGTCAGCTGGTTCGTGCCTTGCAGTGGTGTTAGGTAACAGGTAACATAGCCGCCTTTTTCTTCATAGACGAGACATACATGAATTTTTCCTTAGGTCAGCGTTGGATCAGTGATACAGAGTCAGATTTAGGATTAGGCACAGTGGTTGCCCTTGAGGGCCGTCAGGTCAGCATTTTATTTCCCGCCAGTGGCGAAAACCGTGTTTACTCAATGCTAGAAGCACCGGTTACCCGTGTGGCATTTAATCCTGGTGATGTGATCAAAAGCGTTGAAGAATGGGAACTTGAAGTCGAGTCAATTGAACCTATCGGTGATTTACTTTGTTATCACGGCACTCGTATTGATAACGGTGAAAAAGCAAAATTAAAAGAAACGTTTTTAGATCACTTCATCAAATTTAATAAACCACAAGACCGCTTATTTGCCGGTCAAGTTGACCGTTTTGATCGCTATACATTGCGCTATCAAACATGGCAACACCAGTTTGAACGCCAACAATCACCTATTAAGGGTTTGATTGGTCAGCGCGCAAGCTTAATTCCGCATCAGCTTTATATTGCACAAGAGGTCGGTAAACGGTTTGCTCCTCGAGTATTATTGTCTGATGAAGTAGGCCTTGGTAAAACCATTGAAGCAGGGATGATTTTACATCAACAAATTATCAGTGGTCGCGCAAGCCGAGTGCTCATCGTAGTGCCGGAGAACTTGCAGCATCAGTGGTTAGTTGAAATGCTGCGTCGCTTTAATTTACACTTTTCAATTTTTGATGAAGAGCGTTGCGATGAAGCATTTGCCGACTCACCAAATGTATTCGACACTGAACAGTTAGTACTAACTAGCCTTGAGTTTTTAACCAAGAAAAAACGCTGGTTTGAACAAGCAACAATGGCTGATTGGGATTTACTGATTGTTGATGAAGCGCATCATTTAAGTATTACCAACGGTAAACCAAGCACTGAATATCAACGTATGGCTGAGCTTAGCCAAGATATTCCAGGGCTGATACTATTAACAGCAACACCGGATCAACTTGGTCACCGCAGCCACTTTGCGCGCCTACAGTTACTCGATCCTGATCGCTTTTATGACTACGATGCCTTTGTTGCTGAAGAAAGTAACTATAAGCATGTGGCAGAGGCTGCTAATCAATTATTACAACAGCAAGCCCTTGATGACAACGCCAAAGCCACGCTAATTGAGCTGTTAAAAGAAACCGACATCAGTAAGGTGCTTGAACAAGCGCAAAATGGCGATGCAGCGGCCCGTAAAGAGATTTTGGCGATGTTATTAGATCGCCATGGCACAGGCCGTATTTTGTTTAGAAATAGCCGTAGCGGCATTGACGGCTACCCTAGTCGCAAACTACACGCCTACCCGATGGCGATGCCGAAACAATATAAAACGGCAATTTCAGTATTGGGCAATATGAGCGGCATTAAAAATGCAGAGCTTAGCGCGCAACGCGCCCTATTCCCTGAAAAAATATTCCAAGAGTTTGAAGGCGAAAGCGCTAGCTGGGGACAATTTGATCCTCGAGTAGAATGGTTGATCGACACCCTAAAAACCCTTAAACGGGAAAAAGTCCTGCTTATTTGTGCTAAAGCCGAAACCGCTATCAGCCTTGAGCAAATCCTGCGTGAACGCGAAGCGATTAAAGCCTCAGTGTTCCATGAAGGCATGACAATTATTGAGCGAGATCGCGCCGCCGCATTCTTTGCTGATGAATACGACAATGCACAAATATTATTGTGCTCTGAAATTGGTTCAGAAGGTCGTAACTTCCAATTTGCTCATCACTTAGTGTTATTTGATTTACCACTGAACCCAGATTTACTTGAGCAACGTATTGGTCGCCTTGACCGTATTGGCCAAACTCAAGATATCAACATCCATGTACCGTACTTTGAAAACAGCGCACAAGAAGTATTACTGCGTTGGTATAACGAAGGCTTAGATGCCTTTGAAACCACCTCAAGCACCGGACAACTTTTGTATAAAGAGTTTAAAGATGAGCTACTTGAGTTTATTGCCGCCCATAACTGTGATGAAGACGAGCTAGAGCCATTACTAGAGCAAGTAGCCGGTCAAAACGCAGTCCTGCGTAAACAAATGGAAAGCGGGCGTGACCGTTTGCTTGAGTTACACTCATCAGGCCAAGGTGCAGCAGACTCGCTGGTTGTTGATATTGAAAAACTAGACAACCAGTTTGAACTACCAAGTTATATGATCAACGTGTTTGATACCTTTGGCGTTAGCCAAGAAGACAAAGGTGAAAATACTATTATCTTAAAGCCAACTGAGCATATGCTAAATCCGTCATTCCCAAGTTTAAAAGATGACGGCATGACAGTCACATTTGACCGTGACACAGCACTGGCACAAGAAGATGTGCATTTCATCAGCTGGGATCACCCTATGGTGCAAGGCACCTTAGACATGATCTGTGATGATGACTTTGGTACTGCGTCAGTCGCATTACTTAAAAACAAAAAATTACCACCAGGCACCTTTTTTGTTGAGCTAATTTACGTAGCAGCAGCCATGGCACCAAAAGCGCTGCAAGTTGGCCGCTTTTTACCGCCGACGCCGATTCGTATTTTGCTCGACAAAGCCAGTAATAACCTAGGCGATAATGTAGGTTTTGATGGCTTTAATCAGCAGCTTTCTGCGGTAGGCCGTCAAACAGCCAGTAAACTTGCTGGAGCACTACAAAGTGCGATTCACCCAATGCTTAAAACAGCACAAGAAATGGCGCAAACTAAGTTAGAAGTCATTCGCACTGCGGCGCTTGAGCAAATGCAACAATCGCTCAGTGAAGAGCAGGCGCGTTTAGCTGCTTTAAAACAGATAAACCCAAATATTCGTGAAGAAGAGCTTACCTTCTACGACAAGCAACGCACTGAACTAACAACTTATATTGGCAAAGCCCAGCTGCAACTAGATGCCATTCGCTTAATTGTGGTATCACATTGATTTGAGAGCTGAGCTTTAAGTTATAAGCTGTAAGTTTTAAGTTTAAAAAAGCGCGGTGTATTAAGTTACAGCGCGCTTTTTTATTACATGTTACGCTGAAAACCCACGCCAACAAGATATTGCCTATTCGTAGCAGCAATTTTATATCACGACATGGGTTGTTCCACAGCTGAATTTTATCCGGTATTTACACTTTACATTTGCGCGGGGTAAACCCGCGCCAACAAGATATTGCCCATTCGTAGCAGCGATTTTATATCGCGACAGAGGTTGTTTCGAGGCTGAATTTTATCCCGTATTTACACTTTGCATTTACGCGCGGTAAACCCGCGCCTACAAGATATTACAAATTTGTAGCAGCGATTTTATATCGCGACAGGAGTTGTTTCGCGGCTAATTTTACCCCGAGCTTACACTTTTCATTTGCGCGGGGTAAACCACCCACGCCTACATATTGGTAGCAGCGAGTTTACCTCGCGATAAAGCCCATTATTTACCACTGAGGGCACAAAGGCGCTTCGCGCTACACAGAGAAACCAAAGTAAAAAATCACTTATTTCTTCTCAGTGTTCTCGGTGGTGAATTCATCACTGAACGAACTTTAATCTAATTGCGCGGGGTAAACCCGCGCCTACGAGATATTGCACATCCCGTAGCAGCGATTTTATATCGCGATTTTTCGAGGTACAACATGGGGAAACCAAATTACTCAGGTCTGCCTTTATTGCGCTTACCTAATAAATACGCGTCGCGAAACTTCATAAAATGCTGTTCAAGCTTAGTTGCTGCATCAACCTCCCCAGCTAGTGCTAAAACCATAATGGCCACTTCAGCGGTGCCAAGTTGGTGTGCGTGAGGGGCTACACGTAAGCGATAATCTGACAGTTTTTCTGCGGTAATTGAGAGGACTGGCAGCTCGTCTAAATACGGGCTTTTGCGGATCATTTTTTTCGCTTCACGCCATGTGCCATCTAAAAAGATAAACAAGGGACGTTTATTAGGCTGGTGTTGTACATCAGTAATAACGCGTGCGGTATCTTCAACATCTGTAGCAGGAAAGATCACCATAGGTTGATATTGCGGGTCATTTAATAAGGCTAATAGTTTATCGTCAGGATCAGTTCTGTCCCAACGAAAAGCATGATTATCAGGAATAATTTCAGCAATTAATCGCCCTGTATTAGAGGGTTTAAAACTCTCGTTGTGATACATAAGTAAGCATACCGCCGCATGACTATCAGCCTGCTCTACACCATCACAAATACAGTAATGTTTCGCGATTAAGCATCGTTCACAGCGATCCATTTTACCGCCACGGGCATTAAACTCACGACGAGACTCACTAATTTGTTGAGCGCGTAAAACCAGTACTGAATTACTTGAGGTATTAGTCACTACGATTACCTATAAATTGATCGGCGCGTATTGTAGCTAAAATCAAAATGAATTGATATCTGCTATCAAAACGTTGCACCTCTGTTTTAAGCGTCAAGTAAAAGTACTTACTAACTAAATATTATGGCAGTTAAACAATTAAAGGGCTCCAATCAAAAATAAACTGTTATCAATAAATTACTGGTTACTCATGCTCAATGAAGCATTGATTCCAGCAAATATAATATCAAGCGATCCATCAACATCATCAACTGTTAATTGAGCTGTACTATCACAACTCATCGACATAGAAAAACCATGTAAATAATCAGCAAGTAAATTTAGTGAAGCCTTTTCTGCTGATACTTCCAGATTTAAATCCTTTGTAATTATTTTAAATCTATCAATAAAAACGTTAGCTGGGCTTGTAGAATTCATAGACAACAATGTTTGCAGCAAACCATCATATTTACTTAAAAGTGCAACATAGCTTTTTGAGAGCTTTCGTAACTCTACCTCCCACTCTAAATCATTCTTAGGTATATACATCTCAAAAATTAGAGATGTTGTTAGCTCTTCTAACAGCACGTTTTTATTTTTAAAATAATAATATATTGCCATTGCATCTACATGAAGCTCTGCCGACAAAGATCGAATACTCGGTATCTTACCGCTAGTTAACATCAGTTTTTTAGCCGTTTTTATTATTTCCTCACCGCTTAATACCTTTGATTCTTTTTGCGGCCGGCCTCTTTTTTTAACCGTCATAACCCTGCCTAATTTATTGAAGTTTACAAAAATATTCTACAGTGTAGAATATTTGATATTAATATAGAGTCAACATAAGAGACAACTATGGCTAATTTAGCATTTATAGCAACAAGTTTGGATGGCTACATTGCAGATAAAAATAATGAAATTGATTGGTTATATTCAATCCCCAACCCTAATAATTTAGATATGGGATTTGTTAAGCATATGCAAAGTATTGATGCCTTAGTTATGGGCCGCAACACATTTGAATTAGTGTTAACGCTAGAATGTGAATGGCCATATTCAAAGCCTGTATTTGTTTTAAGTAATACACTAAGCAGTGTGCCAGCAAGCTGTGAAGGTAAATTTTCTATAGTAAAAGGTGATTTACGAGAGTTAACTACAAAACTTCAAGATGATGGCTATAAAAATTTATATATAGATGGCGGTGTGACAATTCAAAACTTCCTAAAAGATGATCTGATAGACGAAATGATAATTACCACAATTCCTGTTTTATTAGGTGCTGGTATTTCGTTATTTGGTCAGCTGAAAGATACTCTCGAATTTCGATGCATAAAGTCTGAAGTATTCCCTCATGGTATTAGTCAAAGTCATTTTAAAAGACACAGAATATAATTTAAAACAGTTAAAATTCCTTTCCTCCTCCCCTCTCAAGTTAATATTTTAATTTACGATTGAGTAAGTCTGTAGGGAGAAAACCCCTCATACAAACTTACTCAATTTTGATTAGCTGGTATTCAGCCTCAAAGCAAAAATGTCACATTACAGAATAAAGGTAGCAACTTTTTCGTTTAAGTCAGTTGCGCGATCTTTAAGCATTTTGGCTTGACTTAAATGAGTCATCGCCGACGAAGTGATTTCATCAGTGACATCTTTTATCGCGACCGTATTTCGGGTTATCTCATTTGTTACTTGAGTTTGCTCTTCTGCTGCGACTGCAATTTGCCCCGCCATGTCGGAGATCTCATTCACTGCTTGAGTAATTTCTTCTAAAGCTTGTGCTGCGGCATTGACATCGTGAACACTGTTATTAGCTAAACTTTTACTGCTATCCATCAAGCTAACCGCTTTTTTAGTGGTATTTTGCAACGTTTCAATCGTGGTATAAATCTCTGCAGTAGAGTTTTGAGTACGATGTGATAACACGCGAACTTCGTCTGCGACAACAGCAAAACCACGGCCTTGCTCGCCGGCACGCGCCGCTTCAATCGCAGCATTTAATGCCAGTAAATTAGTTTGCTCTGCAATCTCCTGAATCGTCGTTAAAATACTTGAGATTGCTTGTGCATGCAGGCTCAGCTCACTGATCACAACTGTGGTTTCATCAATTTCTGATGCCAATGAGTTAATCGTGGTTCTGGTTTTATCAACTAAGCTTTTCCCCTGAATACTGCTTTGCGCCGATTGCTGGGATGCAGCAGCAGTATTTTCAGCGTTAGCTGCAATTTCATGAGTAGCACTGGACATCTCTGTAACTGCGGTAGCAACCATTGTAACTTCTTGCTGTTGGCGCTGTAGTTCATTAACGCTTGATTGATTGGTTAACAGACTTTTCTCTGCATCTGAGTCTAGATCAGTCGCTAGTTGACGAATATGACTGATCAGCTGATGTTGACTACTTACAAAACTATTAAAGCTATCAGCTAACATGCCGACTTCGTCTTGGCTGTCGACTGTAATACGCTGAGTTAAATCACCATTGCCTGCAGCAATACGAGATAACGCTTGCGACACGCGACTTAGTGGCCCTAGTAACAAACTTAACAACCAAGAAATAGATAATACACTAATGATCAGTGCTAACGTTGCCAGTCCTAACTGGGTGACCATCAAGCTAACTAATGGTGCCTCTAACGTTTGTTTGTCGAGTACAAAAACTAGCTGCCAATCTGTATTGGGGATTTTTTCACTCCAAAGTAGCTTATCCCGAGCTTCAGTTTCAAAATAGACAGGCGTAAGTTGGCCTGTTTGGCTACTTGATTCGATTAGTCGGCTGCTTAATTTAGTCTCAATATTGGTGATTTTACCCATCAATTTACTTGAGTCTTTATAGGCGATCACAGTACCGTCTTCATGCATCATGATGGCATAACCGTTTGCCGGTAGAGACATATTGCTAACGCTATCGACAATACTCGCAATTGACACATCACCGCCAACCACACCATTACGCGCTGGATGAGCTATGGTAACGACCAATAGATTAAAGGCCACATCCAAATAAGGCTTGGTAATTATGCTGCTACGAGCTTGCTGTGACTGCTGATACCAAGGACGTGTTCTAGGATCATAACCTGAGCGGTCAATGCTGGGATCAGAGTCCACCATCAGCCCGTCGCGGTTACCAAAATAGGTTAATTGAAAATCGCCAGATACCTGTGCTTGCTGCAATGCATTAAGCGTATCACCTTCGACTTTAGTTGCGACAGAAGCGATCACTCGCTGACGATCGGTTAGCCATGCTTCGATGCGCGCGGCTTGCTGTTTACCTGCTTGCCTCACACTATCAACACTGTTTTGCAGTAACAACGCTTTTTGCGTGGAGTAGCTATACCATGACAATAATACAACAACAATTACGAGGGCGAGAACAACCGATAATAATATTTTTTTCTTTAGTGAATATGAATTCATATTGAGTGCTAATACTGACTTTAATTAAATTGAAATACGGATATAAATACAGCTTGGGGTTAGCTTAATTTAGAGTATGAATTGAGAGACAATTCTCAATCTTGTTCTATTTTCGCATACAAGATTTAAATAATAAATTAAAATCAAAGATTTAAGAGAATATAAAAAGAAGCATTATTAATTCAATGTAAAACTTAAATTAATAACCTAACGAGTGTAAATAAATAGCACGGTATAAATACTGCACGTATATTATTATTTAAAATAATTGTAACGCCTAGTCATTATATTAAATTAAGCAAAAGTAATAAGCCGTGACGACGGAGCAGTCACCCTGTATGAAATCCATATTATAGCTCTACTTTTCTGATCATCATCTGTGAAAGGGTTTAACAGGGTTTTTCTAGTCAACGGTTTATCTTCTTCATTAATTTTTAGTAGTAACGCTTTTCCATCAATCTCAGCGCTTGTAATACTAGTATCAAAGTAGATTGGTCGTCTTGCTTTTTGCCACTTATGACTTAAAACTTGTAACTTCCCTAAACGCAAAAAGCCCCGCATTTTCATGCAGGGCTTTTAATAATTTTGTAAAACTGTGATTAACTCATTGCAGCTTGTAACTTTTTCATCGCTGTTTTTTCAAGTTGACGAACACGCTCTGCAGATACGCTGTATTTTTCAGCCAGTTCTTGCAGTGTTGCTTTATCGTCTGATAACCAACGAGCACTAACAATGTCTTGTGAACGTTCATCTAGGGTTTTTAACGCACTAAATAAACGTGTATGAGATTGCTCTTGATATTGTTGCTGTTCAACTTCTTCAGCTAAATCATTACTGCCATCAGTTAAGTATTGCACAGGCGAATAGGTACTAGTTGGTGCGTCATCGCTGTCGTCACCGGTTAAATCAAAGCCCATGTCTTGGCCGCTCATGCGCGATTCCATTTCACGAACTTCTTTTTCACTCACACCTAGCTCACTCGCTACGGTAGCAACTTCAGCTTGGTTAAACCAACCTAAACGTTTTTTGTTTTTACGAAGATTAAAAAACAATTTGCGTTGCGCTTTAGTGGTCGCAACTTTAACAATGCGCCAGTTTTTAAGTACAAATTCGTGTATTTCGGCTTTGATCCAATGCACTGCAAATGAAACCAAACGTACGCCCACTGATGGGTCAAAACGTTTTACTGCTTTCATCAGGCCGATATTGCCTTCTTGAATCAAATCAGCTTGCGGTAGACCGTAACCTGAGTAACCTTTAGCTATATGTGCAACAAAACGAAGGTGAGACATGATGAGTTGCTTTGCAGCGTTAAGATCGCCATCTTCCTGTAAGCGAGTCGCTAACTCTTTTTCTTGCTCAGCACCTAGCATAGGTATAGTGCTTACCGCTTGAAGGTAACCGTCCATACTTGCGCTTTGCTGTCCAACTGTGAGTGCCATTGCGTATAAATCTTTACTCATTTTTCACCTCAGTGATAAACATTTGAAACCATCTTAGCACTCTTTCACTTAGAGTGCTAACTTCAATGTAAAACTTTTTTTCGATTGAAGCAAGTGGTTTTTTCAGTGTTTTTTATTCTACTTTAAACGCCTGAATAAGCGATGAATTCTAGCTTTGCGGTGAGTTGGTTATGATAAAGCAATTCACCACAACCAACTTAATCAATGATTATAAAAAATAATTGTTACACTTTATCGGGTTCGATTTCTTTTATATATCGATTAACAGATAAGTAGGAGCCAACAAACCCTAAGCTGGTTGCAAGCAGCACTAACGCACCAAACTCGCCTAAGCTTAAGCCGATTAAATTAAAGTTAGTTTGATACACTCCAGCGACTTGGGTGACTGCAGATCCAAGCCACCACATCATGAGGGCCACACATATAAAAGCAAACAAACCACCAACAATGCCATACCAAATGCCGGTCCATAAAAATGGCGCATGAATAAAGGTATTGGTTGCACCGACTAGCTTCATCACTTGGATCTCTTCTTTCTTATCCATAATTGATAAGCGAATAGTGTTGCCTATGATCAAAGTTACCGAAGTCAGTAATAACAACGCGATGGTGATCACGCTTTCTTTTAACAGGCTTAATAATGCATTTAAACGTTCAAGCCAGGCAATATCTAATTTACCAAAATCGACTTCACGCTCTGCTTCAAGCTTTTTTAATAATGCTTGCGCGGCGTTTGGTTGACGATGGCGAGAAGTCGGCGTGACGATAACAACATCTGGCAGAGGATTGCTATCTAAATATTCAAGTGCTTGGCCAAACCCTGATACTTCTTTAAATTCAATGAGCGCATTTTGTTTAGAAATAAAAGTGACATTATCAATTTCAGGGTAGAGTGCTAAGCGTTTAACAAGCGTTTGTGTTTCTTGTTCACTCATAGATTCTTTTACAAATAATGAAATCTCTGCAGCTTCTTCAAAGCCACTGCTGACCTGCTGCACATTTTTAACCACTAAATACAAGGTCGCTGGTAAGGTTAAACTTAAACCCAACACCGCAATGGTCATCATTGACGCCATCGGTGTGCGCCACATTTCGCCTAGACTATATACACCTTGGCGAAATATATTCAGCACAAAGAAATATCCGGCTGCAAAAACTGATTTTTTTACTCGTTCATTTTGGCTTTTTCGGCCTTTGAATAACAAACTCATAGTGTTGCCTCTGCCAATGGATCTTCACTCATGCGACCATCTTTTAAGGTTAAGCTACGGTATTTCATTCGCGAGATCAGCCCTAAATCATGGGTGGCAATTAAGACTGTAGTGCCATGATTATTAAATTCTTCAAACAAACGCAAGATATCCATGGAAAGCTCAGGATCTAGGTTACCTGTTGGTTCATCTGCAAGTAATAATGGCGGAGAGTTTACAATTGCCCGGGCAATCCCAACTCGCTGTTGTTCACCACCAGAGAGTGTTGAAGGGTGGCATTTTACTTTATCTAGCAAGCCAACTTTATCAAGTGCGCCATGCACACGCTTTTCAATTTGCTTATGATGCGTACCTTCGATAATTAGCGGCAAGGCAACATTATCAAAAATAGTGTGGCGCTCTAATAAACGGTGGTTTTGAAATATGATACCAATATCACGGCGGACATAAGGAATTTGCCGCGATTTTACTGCATTTAAATCAACGCCATTAATAAAAACATGACCCGCCGACGGGCGTTCCATTAAACTAATGAGTTTAAGTAAGGTACTTTTACCAGCACCACTGTGACCAGTTAAAAAAGCCAATTCACCCGGTTTAACATGAAAATTAACTTTTTCCAGTGCTCGGTGACCACCGGGATATGTTTTGCTGACTTGCTGAAAATTTATCATTTTAGTTATCAATCATCCACAGCTGAAAAGGGAGCAAGCTCCCCTTTGAAATTTAAACTTCGTCCTCATCTTGGCTAAATAGCGCATCAATGAAGTCATTACTATTAAATGCACGTAAATCATCAATGCCTTCACCAACACCAATATAGCGGATCGGAATATTAAATTTATCGGCGACGGCAAAAATAACCCCACCTTTGGCTGTACCATCTAACTTAGACAATGTAATACCGGTAAGGCCAACACACTGATTAAATAAGTTCACTTGGCTAATTGCATTTTGCCCTGTGCCAGCATCGATGGTTAGCATCACTTCATGCGGTGCATCGGGATCAATTTTCTTCATCACTCGGGCTATTTTTTCAAGCTCTTGCATCAAGTTGTCTTTATTTTGCAAGCGACCAGCTGTATCTGCAATTAACACATCAACGTTACGCGCTTTGGCAGCTTGAAATGCATCAAATATCACTGAGGCACTATCAGCACCGGTGTGCTGTGCAATTACTGGGATTTTATTACGCTCACCCCATACTTGTAATTGCTCAACCGCAGCTGCACGGAAAGTATCACCTGCAGCTAACATGACTGATTTACCTTGATCCTGAAATTGCTTAGCAAGTTTACCAATGGTCGTTGTTTTACCAACTCCATTAACACCCACCATTAAAATAACAAATGGTTTTTTATCAGCAGGAATTTCTAATGGCTGTTCTGCCGTTTTAAGCATCGCCGCCATTTCTTGCTTCATTAGCTCATATAATGCATCACCATCTTTTAACTGTTTGCGGTTAGCCGCATCAGTCAAACGATCGATCAGCTTCATGGTGGTATCAACACCTAAGTCGGCTGTTAATAGCTGAGTTTCAAGATCTTCAAATAATTCATCATCAATTTTCTTACCAGTGAAAATCGATGCAAAGCCAGAACCTAAGTTTACTTTGGTTTTTAATAAGCCTTTTTTAAGACGAGCAAAAAAACCTTCTTTCTTAGGTTTTTCAGCTGTTTTTGCTTCCTCGATAGCAAGCTCTGCCGTTAATCGCTCTTGCTCTAAACGCTCAGCTTCCGCCTCTTCTGCAGCAATACGTTGTTGCTCTACACGTTCGGCTTCAGCTTGCTCTGCGGCAATACGTTGTTGCTTAACACGCTCAGCTTCGGCCTGCTCTGCTGCAATACGTTGTTGCTCTGCACGTTCAGCCTCGGCTTGCTCGGCAGCAATACGCTCTCGCTCTACACGTTCAGCTTCCGCTTGCTCAGTAAAAATACGCTCTTGCTCTACACGCTCAGCTTCGGCTTGCTCGGCAGCAATACGCTCTTGCTCTACACGTTCAGCTTCGGCTTGCTCTGCAGCAATACGCTCTCGCTCTACACGTTCAGCTTCGGCTTGCTCGGCAGCAATACGCTCTTGCTCTACACGTTCAGCTTCGGCTTGCTCCGCGGCAATACGCTCTTGCTCTAAACGCTCAGCTTCGGCTTGCTCTGCTGCGATACGCACTTGTTCTACACGTTCAGCTTCAGCTTGCTCGGCAGCAATACGCTCTTGCTCTAAACGTTCAGCTTCAGCCTGCTCAGTAACAATACGCTCTTGCTCTAAACGCTCAGCTTCGGCTTGTTCTGCTGCAATACGTTCTTGCTCTAAAAGCATTGCTTCTTCTTGCTGTACTAAACGAGCGGCTTCATCGCGGCGTTGTTGTTCTGCTTGTTCTGTTGCTGCTAATTCAGCATCTGTGATAGCTTGGCGTTCAGCATCACGTGCCTCAGCTTGCTCTACAGCAATACGCTGTTGTTCTAAGCGCTCTGCTTCAGCTTGCTCTGCAACAATGCGCTGTTGTTCTAAGCGCTCTGCTTCAGCTTGCTCTGCAACAATGCGCTGTTGTTCTAAGCGCTCTGCCTCAGCTTGCTCTGCAACAATGCGCTGTTGTTCTAAGCGCTCTGCTTCAGCTTGCTCTGCAACAATGCGCTGTTGTTCTAAGCGCTCAGCTTCCGCTTGCTCTGCAGCAATGCGCTGTTGCTCTGCGCGCTCAGCTTCCGCCTCTTCTGCAGCAATTCGTTGTTGCTCTAAACGCTCAGCTTCAGCTTGCTCTGCGGCAATACGCTGTTGTTCTAAGCGCTCAACTTCCGCTTGTTGGTTATCGGCCTCTTGGGCGGTCTGCTCTACTTGTTGGTTTTTATCTGACTTACCAAAACCAAACCAAGACAGGAATTTATTTTTTTTTGCCATACTTGCTAATAACCACTTATAAAAATCTGATAAACTAACGGTAATACTTTGTGTATTCGCTGCATTGCTTTAAAAGCACAGCCGCTAATAACCACAACATATTGTCTAAGATGCTCATAGTAACACTTTTAGCGCAGTTGAAAAATGACACGCTACTATATGATTGCAATATTATCTGAGCTGGATTCTAGATACCATTTTTTAGTGAGCTAAATGAGAAATAAATCACCACAAAAACAAGTGAGTAATAAAGCCAGCGATGGCGTTATTAGGATCATCAGCGGGCAATTTCGTGGCCGTAAATTACCAGTAAAAGATGTGCAAGGTCTTCGTCCAACCACAGATCGTATCAAAGAAACGGTATTTAACTGGTTAATGCAAGATACTCGCGATACTAAAGTACTCGATTGTTTTGCAGGTTCCGGTGGATTAGGTTTTGAAGCACTCTCTCGTTTTGCTCTCAGTGCACGCTTTTTAGAGATGGATAAACTCGCCGCCAACCAATTACAAACTAATATTGACACGTTAAAACTCACTAATGCTGAAGTAATTTGCACCGACAGTTTGCTTTATTTAAGTAACAATACTCAGCAACAACAGTTTAACTTAGTGTTTATTGATCCACCTTTTCGCCAAGGTTTAGCCCAAAAATGCTGTGATTTACTCACTGAAAATGACTGGTTAAGTAAAAACGCCCTCATTTATGTTGAAGTTGAAAGCGAGATGAGTGCGTTACAAACACCCAGCAATTGGCTGTTATTGAAAGAAAAAGCGGCGGGACAAGTATTTTGCCGCCTCTATGAACTACAGTAAAATTAATAACATAGAAATATTTTTTGTTTCCACTTGGAGCAGACAATATTTATCCTTTACATGTGGTGCGGCTTCGGATTACAATACTGCACCATTTTTGAACCACTTGATCATTGTTTGATCAACTTGAGCAACGCTCATTATTTAGGTAGGTGAATTTTTAATGCCAGTAATTAAAGTAAGAGAGAACGAACCGTTTGACGTAGCACTTCGTCGCTTCAAGCGTTCATGTGAAAAAGCAGGTATCCTTTCAGAAGTTCGTCGTCGCGAGCACTATGAAAAGCCAACAGCTGAGCGTAAGCGTAAAAAAGCTGCAGCGGTTAAGCGTCACATGAAGAAGCTTTCTCGCGATAACGCACGTCGCGTTAAATTATATTGATCAGTATTGGTCTTGTATAAATGAGCCTTTTAATAAAGCTAAAAGATGCGCAAAAAGATGCGATGCGAGCGAAAGACAAATCTCGTCTTAACCCAATTCGTATGGTGCTTGCTGCAATCAAGCAGCGTGAAATTGACGAGCAAATAACACTTGATGATGACGGTATTACCGCAGTATTAGTGAAGCTTGTTAAACAACGCCGTGATTCTTACACTCAGTATACTGATGCTGGCCGTGAAGATTTAGCCGAAATTGAAGCCAATGAGATTACAGCTCTTGAAGAATTCTTACCTCAACAGTTGAGTGAAGAAGAAATCATAGCTCTTATTGATGCGGCTATTGCTGATACTAACGCAGCAGGTATGCAAGATATGGGTAAAGTAATGGGTATAATCAAAAGCAAAGCTGAAGGTCGCGCCGATTTAGGTAAGATCTCTGGTTTAATTAAGCAACGATTAACTGCCTAATACTCCCACATACAGATGTATGATTTAAGCAAACCGAGCCATGTGCTCGGTTTCTTCGTTTTTCGCTTTAATAAAAATAGCATTTGTGTTCAAATCTAAATTGTAGAACTAAATTATCTGATATTTCGTTCACCTTATTTTCTATTTATCTCAGGACTACACTTTACTAATGGCTGGAAAGATCCCACGTAATTTTATAGATGATTTACTTGCCAGAACCGATATTGTTGAGCTAATTGACTCCAAAGTTGGCTTAAAAAAAGCGGGCAAAGATTACCAAGCCTGTTGCCCTTTTCATAACGAAAAATCCCCATCATTTACTGTATCTCAAGACAAACAGTTTTATCATTGCTTTGGTTGTGGTGCGAACGGCAACGCTATTTCATTTGTTATGGAATACGACAAGCTTGAATTTGTTGATGCCATTGAAGAACTTGCAAGCATCCTAAATCTCGATGTTCCCCGCGAGCAAGGCACCAGTAATGGTCCAGAGCGTACCGCAGAACAAAAACGCTCAGATTACGATTTAATGCTCCATAGTGCGCGTTTTTATCAACACCAGTTAAAACATCATGCTAATTCAGCAACCGTAATAGACTATGTAAAAGGCCGAGGCCTAAGTGGCGAAACAGTTAAAAAGTTTATGATTGGTTATGCCCCCAGTGAATGGGAAGGCCTTTGCCAACAACTTGGCCGCAATAAAGAACAAAAAGAGCAATTAGTTGAGCTAAAGCTGGCCTCAGAGAAAACCCCTGGCCGCCAATTTGACTTCTTTCGTGATCGCTTAATGTTCCCTATTCGCGATAAACGTGGTCGTGTTATTGCCTTTGGTGGCCGTGTGATGCAAGCGGATCAAGGGCCTAAATATTTAAACTCGCCAGAAACCCGTATCTTCCATAAAGGCTTTGAACTATATGGATTATATGAAGCAAAACAAGCGCATAAAAAACTTGAACATGTGCTCATAGTTGAAGGCTATATGGATGTAGTAGCACTGAGCGAGCAAGGTATTGAATATGCAGTAGCTGCGCTTGGTACCGCCACCACCGCTGAGCACATGCATACATTGTTTAGAACCACAGACCGAGTAATTTGTTGTTATGATGGTGACCGC
The DNA here is from genome assembly GCF_014163635.1 of Pseudoalteromonas sp. SR44-8. Taxonomy (NCBI): domain Bacteria; kingdom Pseudomonadati; phylum Pseudomonadota; class Gammaproteobacteria; order Alteromonadales; family Pseudoalteromonadaceae; genus Pseudoalteromonas; species Pseudoalteromonas sp. SR44-8. The sequence goes on along the minus strand of NZ_JACJDS010000011.1, from coordinate 59,126 downwards.
GCTGGCCGAGATGCCGCTTGGCGTGCACTCGAAAATGCCCTGCCCTATTTAAATGATGGCAAAGCGCTACTGTTTGTATTTTTACCAGACGGTGAAGATCCCGATTCATTAGTACAAAAAGAAGGCAAAGAAGCGTTTGAACTACGTTTATCTCAAGCCGATGATTTTACCAAAGTGCTGTTTAATAAACTCAGCCAAGAGATTGATTTAACTACCGATGCAGGTAAAGCTAAGCTTCTTAGTGCTGTGCTTCCGTTGATTGAAAAAATCCCTAGTCAGTTTTATCAAGAAAACTTATTAGAGCACTTAGGTCGATTAATAGGCCGCACTAAAGAGCAGTTAAACAATCGCTTAAAAACACCTAAACAGCAGCATGCGATTGAGCGAAAATTTAAAATTACGCCAATGCGTCGCGCAATTGGGTTACTAATTCAGCATCCTAAGTTAGCCAATACAGTGCCCTATTTAGCTGATTTAGCACAAATGAATATTGCTGGTATCGCCTTACTTATTAAGCTACAACATTGCGCCTTACAAAATAGTGACATTACTACAGCGCAATTAATTGAATCATTTCGAGAAACACCCGAGTATGAGGCGCTCATTAAGCTCGCTACTTGGCGTCATGAGATCAATGACGACCGTTTAGAGGACGAATTTAAAAATACTTTCAGATTTATTGAAGATCAGTGTTTAAATTATCGACTCGAGACCTTATTAATAAAAGACAAGACCCAAGGGCTTACGAGTGAAGAAAGGCTAGAATGTTTAGCCCTTACTCAAGCGTTAAAAGGGTCGAAAAGACACTAACAGCTAGTCAAAAATGAATTATGCTGTTATACTGTGCTATTCACTGCGTCAAATAATACTTAGCTTGGCTTAATAAATAAGCGAGCTGGCGCCTGTTGTATCAACTTATCAGAGTGGAAGAAACAATCTCTATGGATCCAACTCCTCAGTCACAATTAAAACTTCTGATTCAAAAAGGTAAAGAGCAAGGTTATTTAACTTTTGCAGAAGTTAATGATCACCTTCCACAAGATATTATCGATTCAGATCAAGTAGAAGATATCATTAGTATGATCAATGATATGGGTATCAAGGTTAGCGAAAACGCGCCTGATGCCGATGAATTGATGATGCAAGAAACAACAACAGATGAAGACGCAGCAGAAGCTGCAGCCGCTGCGCTTGCTACTGTAGATAAAGAAATCGGCCGTACAACGGATCCGGTTCGTATGTACATGCGTGAAATGGGTACTGTTGAACTGCTTACCCGTGAAGGCGAAATCGTTATCGCTAAGCGTATTGAAGAAGGGATCAACCAAGTACAAATCTCGGTTGCAGAATACCCTGAAGCAATTACATACCTGCTTGAGCAATGGGATAAGTTTGAAGCAGAAGAAATGCGCTTAAGCGACATTATCTCTGGTTTTTTCGATCCTAATGAAGATGCTGCGCCAATCTCTGCTACCCATATCGGTTCTGAATTAAGCGAAAAAGAACTTGATGATGAAGATGACGATGATACTGATAGCGATGATGAAGACGAAGAAGAAGTAGATACTGGCCCAGATCCTGAAGAGGCTCGTGTACACTTTGAAAACCTTCGTGATCTTTACAATAAAGCACGCGACACGTTTGATAGTAAAGGCCGTTCACATCCAGAATCGCAAGCTGCGATTTTTGAGATTGGTGAGCTGTTTAAAACCTTTAAACTAGTGCCGAAACAGTTTGATCGTATGGTTAACAACATGCGTGAAATGATGGACAGAGTTCGTGTTCAAGAACGTATCGTCATGAAACAAGCTGTACAAATCGCTAAGCTACCGAAGAAAACTTTTGTTAAGCACTTTGCTAATAATGAAACTGATGCTGCATGGATTGATCTTGAGATTGCTGCGAATGAAAAACATTCTGCAAAATTAGAAGAAATCAAACCAGAAATCATCCGCTGTATTAATAAACTATGTGTAATCGAAGAAAGCACAGGTTTAAGCATTGAGCGTATTAAAGACATCAACCGTCGTATGAGCATTGGTGAAGCAAAAGCGCGCCGTGCGAAGAAAGAGATGGTTGAAGCGAACTTACGTCTTGTAATCTCAATTGCTAAAAAATATACCAACCGTGGTTTACAATTCTTGGATTTAATCCAAGAAGGTAACATTGGTTTGATGAAAGCTGTTGATAAGTTTGAATATCGCCGTGGTTATAAGTTCTCAACTTATGCTACGTGGTGGATCCGTCAAGCAATCACACGCTCTATCGCCGACCAAGCGCGTACAATCCGTATTCCGGTGCATATGATTGAAACGATTAATAAACTTAATCGTATTTCTCGTCAAATGCTGCAAGAAATGGGTCGTGAGCCAAATCCAGAAGAATTAGCAGAACGCATGATGATGCCTGAGGATAAAATCCGTAAGGTACTTAAGATTGCTAAAGAGCCAATTTCTATGGAAACGCCAATCGGTGATGATGAAGATTCGCACTTAGGCGACTTTATCGAAGACACTACTATTGATTCGCCAATCGACTCGGCAACAATGGAATCTCTTCGCGGTGCTACCAACGATGTGCTTGCAGGCCTAACAGCCCGAGAAGCAAAAGTATTGCGTATGCGTTTTGGTATCGATATGAATACCGACCATACCTTAGAAGAAGTAGGTAAACAGTTTGATGTAACGCGTGAGCGTATTCGTCAAATCGAAGCGAAGGCACTACGTAAATTACGCCACCCTTCACGCTCTGACTTATTGAAAAGCTTCTTAGATGCTAAGTAATTAGCAAATACAGATTTAAATTTAAAAGGCCGCTGTAGCGGCCTTTTTTCTATTTACAGGAAATAATTATGGCTTGGATCCAAATCCGTATCAATGCTAATGCTGCAACCGCAGATGCAGTAAGTGATCTATTAATGGCAGCAGGCAGTGCGTCTGTTACCTTTATTGATGCTAAAGACACTCCTATTTACGAACCAAAAATCGGCACTGTGGTGTTTTGGGCTGACACGACTGTGATTGGTTTATTCGAAGCTAACCACGATATGAATGCGGTGATAGCTCTATTACAGCGCCACGACGAGTTAAAAGACACCTTAGTGTACAAAATAGAGCAACTTGAAGACAAAGACTGGGAACGCGAATGGATGGATAACTTCCACCCAATTCAGTTTGGTGAAAAACTATGGATCTGCCCAAGCTGGCGTGATATTCCCGATCCTGATGCCGTCAATGTACTGCTTGACCCTGGCCTTGCTTTTGGCACTGGCACCCATGCCACCACCGCTTTGTGCTTAAAATGGCTAGAAAGCCAAGATTTGACCGGTAAAACTGTGGTCGACTTTGGTTGTGGCTCTGGAATTCTAGGTATCGCAGCTATCAAACTTGGCGCTGAGCGCATGATCGGCATCGATATAGACCCTCAAGCCCTTGAAGCAAGCTTAGATAATGCACAGCGAAACGGCGTTGCAGATAAACTCGAAGTATACTTGCCAGAAAATCAGCCTGAGTTTAGCGCCGATATCGTGGTGGCCAATATTTTAGCTGCGCCACTGCGTGAATTACACAGCGTGATTTTAGGCTTGTTAAAACCAGGTGGTAAAATTGCTATGTCGGGAATTTTAGAAGAACAAGCGCAGTCGGTAGCAGATGTTTATGCCCCTTTTTTAGCGCTTGATGATATCGCTGTTGAAGGTGAATGGACACGTGTAAGTGGTATGAAAAAAGCTTAACTTGCTGGGTTCGGCAATTTAGAGTATTAACGCAAAACCTTCATGTAAAGCCTGTAATTAACAGGCTTTACCTATTATTTACACGCCAAAAAACTGAATGATTTCTTATCACAAATTAGTTCTGTATAAAATTCACACAAATAGAGCCGTTCGTCAAACTGTTATCAAATGTCAATATGCAAAAGTCAAAAAAAAGTCACTTTTGTTCAATTTATAGCCTTTGATTTTCGACAAAAAAACCGTAAACTTAGCGCCCCTTGAAAAGAGGCCTATTGAATACAGTGCGTATCGGAACATATCAATTAGAAAACAATGTAATTGTGGCGCCAATGGCGGGAATTACAGATAGACCATTTAGACAACTTTGTCGCCGCTTAGGTGCGGGGCTAGCTGTATCTGAAATGCTATCGTCAAATCCTTTGGTATGGAAAACCGAGAAATCGATGAACCGTATGGATCACAGTGGTGAATCGGGAATACGCGCGGTGCAAATCGCAGGAGCTGATCCTGAGCTTATGGCGCAGGCTGCACAATTCAATGTAAGTAATGGTGCACAGATCATAGATATTAATATGGGGTGCCCAGCTAAGAAAGTGAACAAGAAACTCGCAGGCTCCGCCCTTTTGCAGTTTCCTGGTTTAGTGGAAGAGATTATAGATGCGGTGGTTAGCGCTGTTGATGTACCTGTAACACTGAAAATCCGCACAGGATGGGATCAGGATAACCGTAACGGTGTTGAGATTGCGAGAATAGCTGAACGTTATGGCATAGCTTCATTGGCCGTACATGGGCGTACACGCGCATGTATGTACAAAGGTGAAGCTGAATACGCCACAATTAGGGATATAAAACGTTCAGTGTCGATACCTGTGGTTGCTAATGGTGATATTACATCTCCTGAAAAAGCAAAACAGGTTTTGGACTATACGGGTGCAGATGCCATTATGATTGGTCGAGCCGCCCAAGGTCGCCCTTGGATATTTAGGGAGATAGACCACTATTTGCGAACCGGTGAACATTTACCTGTGCCTCCAATTACGGAAGTACGTGGTATTTTGATGGAACACTTAGTGAACCTTCATGCGTTTTACGGCGAACCAATGGGAGCGCGCATCGCTCGCAAACATGTATCTTGGTATTTGCAAACCCATGACAGTGACGGTCAGTTTAGGCGAGTATTTAATGCTCTCGATAATCCACAGGCACAAATCGAGACATTAGAGCAATACTTTAAAACACTAGCAGCTAACTAAGAAAGAAAGAGATATAAACAATGTTCGAACAAAACGTGACTTCTCCATTTATCACTAACCCTCATGTTCAGTCACACGAGAAACCGCAGCCATTACGCGATGCAGTGAAGAAAGCTGTTCATCACTATTTAAAACAGCTTAACGGTCAAGATGTGCAAGACGTTTACGACCTTGTTCTTTCAGAGCTAGAAGCACCATTACTTGAAGAAGTAATGACTTACACACGTGGCAACCAAACACGTGCGGCAATCTTACTAGGTATCAACCGCGGTACTTTACGTAAGAAACTAAAGAAATACGGCATGAACTAATACCGTGTTGTGATTTATCACAACATTCGTTTGAAAAAGCACCTTCGGGTGCTTTTTTTATATCTTTAAAAATCCTCAAAAAAGCGTCTAATTGCAAAATCCTCACTCTGTATACCCAAATGACTTGTGTATAAATATCGTTTTTTAAGCGATATTCAGTTAAAATAGCGCCTTTCTAAGCTAGCTCAAACACTGAGGTAATCAAACTACAATGGATACACATCGTCCAATTCGTCGCGCACTACTAAGTGTGTCAGATAAAACCGGTATTGTTGAATTTGCTCGCGCTCTTGAATCACAAGGCGTAGACATCTTATCAACTGGCGGTACTTGTAAATTACTTGCTGATAACGGCATTAAAGTCACTGAAGTATCTGACCACACAGGTCACCCTGAGATCATGGATGGTCGCGTAAAAACTCTTCACCCAAAAATTCATGGCGGCATTTTAGCGCGTCGTGGTCAAGATGAAGATGTAATGGACGCTCATAACATCTCAGCTATCGATATCGTTGTAGTTAACTTATACCCCTTTGCGAATACAGTCGCTCAAGAAAACTGCAGCCTTGAAGATGCCATTGAGAACATTGATATCGGCGGCCCAACGATGGTGCGTGCTGCGGCCAAAAACCACAAAGACGTGACTATTGTAGTAAACGCCAAAGATTACGACCGCGTGATCAGCGAAATGCAAAGCAACAATGGTTCAACTACATACAAAACACGTTTTGATCTTGCCATTGCAGCTTACGAGCACACCGCGCAGTACGATGGCATGATTGCTAACTACTTCGGTAAGATGGTTGCTGATTACACTGATGAAGCAGCTGAGGAAACTAAATTCCCACGCACTATCAATATGCAGTTTACTAAAAAACAAGACATGCGCTACGGTGAAAATTCACACCAAGATGCGGCTTTTTATGTTGAAAACGACGTTCAAGAAGCATCTGTTGCAACTGCCATACAACTGCAAGGTAAAGCACTTTCTTTCAATAATATTGCTGATACAGATGCAGCTCTTGAATGTGTGAAAGAATTTGATGTACCAGCCTGTGTTATTGTTAAACATGCTAACCCTTGTGGCGTTTCAATCGGTGACAACATCCTTGAAGCCTATGATCGCGCATTCAAAACCGATCCTACGTCAGCATTTGGTGGCATCATTGCCTTTAACCAAGAGCTTGATGCTGATACCGCTGAAGCAATTGTGTCTCGTCAATTCGTTGAAGTGATCATTGCGCCTAAAGTATCAGAAGCTGCGGCACAAATTATTTCGGCTAAGCAAAATGTACGCTTACTAGAGTGTGGCCAATGGTCAGGCAAAGCGACAGGTCATGACATCAAACGCGTTAATGGCGGTGTACTCATCCAAGACCGTGATTTAGGTATGGTAACGCAAGGCGACTTAACGGTTGTGTCTAAGCGCCAGCCTACTGAGCAAGAACTTAAAGACTTATTATTCTGCTGGAAAGTAGCTAAATTTGTTAAGTCAAACGCCATTGTTTATGCCCGTGACGGTATGACCATTGGTGTAGGCGCAGGCCAAATGAGCCGCGTTTACTCAGCTAAAATTGCCGGAATTAAAGCCGCTGATGAAAACCTTGAAGTTAAAGGTTCAGTAATGGCATCTGATGCGTTCTTCCCATTCCGTGATGGTATTGATGCAGCTGCAGAGGCTGGTATTACAGCTGTGATCCAACCTGGTGGTTCAATGCGCGATGAAGAAGTTATCGCTGCCGCTGACGAAGCTGGTATGGCAATGGTGTTTACTGGCATGCGTCACTTCCGCCATTAATCACACAAAGAGCTAACTGCATCAGTTAGCTCTTTTTGTTTGCACCAAATTCACGTATTCTGCTTATTCTATAACCTATTCTAAAAATATAATGTGAAGGAACAGACGATGAAATTTGCACTAAAATCTCTACTTGTTGCCACCCTTGCGATGACATCAACTATGGCTATTAGCCATGAGCATGGCCATGATTCAGCATTAAATAATGCAGTTAAATCAAGCGAGCGCAGCAGTGATCGCGATCAATACCGCCACCCTGTCGAAACATTAGAGTTTTTTGGTTTTAAACCAACTATGACTGTTGTTGAGATTGCGCCTGGCGGCGGCTGGTACAGTGAAATTTTAGCGCCAGCACTGAAAGAGCAAGGCACTTATTATGCCGCGCATTTCCCTGCTGACTCATCGGTGGGTTATTACCAACGAGCTCTAGCTGGCTTTAAAAAGAAAATTGCTGAAGATGAGCGATTCAATAAAGTAAAGCTGACTGAATTCGCTCCTTCAACACATTTAGACATTGCCCCGGCGAGCAGCGCAGACATGGTGTTAACCTTCCGCAACGTACATAATTGGTATATGAGCAAAGATAAAGATGCCGCAGCTAATGCCTTTAAGTCTTTTTACAAAGCACTTAAACCAGGTGGTACTTTAGGTGTGGTTGAACATCGCCTACCTGAAGCGCAAGCTGATGAAATGCAAAAGTCATCAGGTTATATGAAACAAAGCGTGGTAATCGAACTTGCTAAACAAGCAGGCTTTGAACTGGCAGCAAGCAGTGACATAAATGCAAACTCTCTTGATACAGCCGATCACCCTAAAGGGGTATGGACCCTTCCACCAAGCCTTAGACTTGGCGAGCAAGATGCCGCTAAATATAAAGCAATTGGTGAAAGCGACCGCATGACGCTGAAATTTAAAAAACCGCTTTAAATAGGATATTCGCCATGAATGTATTAGTCATTGGCAGCGGCGGCCGCGAACACGCACTTGCGTTCAAAGCCGCTCAAAATACAAAAGTAAACACTGTTTATGTTGCACCAGGTAATGCCGGTACAGCGCTTGAACCCAAGCTTGAGAATGTTGCCATTAACGTTGAAGATCTCGATGGCCTACTTAGCTTTGCACAAAACAATAATGTTGAGCTAACCATTGTTGGACCTGAAGTACCATTAGTACTTGGCGTGGTAGATAAATTCCGTGAGCACGGTTTAGCTATCTTTGGCCCAACAGCAGGCGCTGCGCAACTAGAAGGCTCTAAGTCATTCACTAAAGACTTTTTAGCTCGTCATGCTATCCCAACTGCGGATTATCAAACGTTTGAACAAATCGAGCCTGCGCTTGCTTATTTAAAAGAAAAAGGCGCGCCGATTGTAATCAAAGCTGATGGTCTTGCCGCAGGTAAAGGCGTCATTGTTGCCATGACCGAAGTTGAGGCTGAAGATGCTATTCGCGATATGCTAGCCGGTAACGCTTTTGGTGACGCTGGCAGCCGCGTGGTAATCGAAGAGTTCTTAGAAGGTGAAGAAGCATCATTTATCGTGATGGTTGATGGTAAAAACGTATTACCTTTTGCTACCAGCCAAGATCACAAACGCGCTTATAATGGCGATCAAGGTCCGAACACTGGCGGTATGGGTGCATACTCACCAGCGCCGGTGGTAACTGATGAAATCCACCTGCGTATTATGAACGAAGTGATCTACCCAACAGTAGAAGGTATGGCAAGCGAAGGCCATCCTTACACTGGCTTCCTCTATGCTGGTTTGATGATCGATGACTCTGGGACCCCTAAAGTAATCGAATACAACTGTCGTTTTGGTGATCCTGAAACACAACCTATGATGCTTCGTTTACAGTCTGACTTAGTTGAACTGATTGAAGCAGCTAATCGTGTTGAACTTGATAAAACGACGATTGAGTTTGACTCACGCGCAGCAGTGGGTGTGGTACTTGCAGCTCAAGGCTACCCTGATAACTACCCAAAAGGTGATGCAATCAGTGGTCTAAAAGTAACCTACCCAGAAGGCGAAAAAGTCTTCCATGCGGGTACTAAGCAAGACGGCGATAACGTAGTGACTGCCGGTGGCCGAGTATTATGTGCAACGGCACTAGGTAACACAGTGACCGAAGCGCAGCAACGTGCCTACCAACTAGTTGATGAAATTAGCTGGCAAGGTATGGAATACCGTACAGATATTGCTTATCGCGCTATCGCTCGGGAAAAATAGCGCATTGGTATAACCAGTTACTATTTAATAAAAGCGCAGTTTATCTGCGCTTTTTAGTGCTACACTAATTTCAAGGACTAAAAAAAGAACGCTGACAATTGAAAAATAACCATCTTCGCTATCGCTTTATTGCCGTTTTAATACTACTTTTCTTGTTCTATGTAATTGCTAATTTCGCAAGTCATTTAGTCACGCCCACTAGATATACAATCGACAAAACAACTCCCATATATTTATCCCAAAGTTATCTCATTGATGATACAAAAAATCTGCATACTCAGCAGATTTTAGACAACCTAAATAGCTTTACAGCAAAACCTTTTGAGCATATCGATTGGAACTTCACGCCACGTAATTACTGGTTACTAGTAGATCTAGATAATCGTAGCCAACAAAATGAAAAAATTGTCGCTCATTTTGATAATCCAATGGTTGATCATTTAACTGTCTATCACCTAGATAGTCACAATAATATTATAACGACCACTCGACTTGGTGATTTGGAATCTGAACTCTCTCTTTTTCAATACAGCGTGCCGCATATTCGGCTAACAATTACTGCGCAGAGTAAACAAAAGCTACTACTGAAAGTTGATACAACCGGCATAAGTAAAACCCCTGTCAATTTATATGGCGAAGCAGAGTTTCAAGATTTAACCCGCTCACAAACCGCTATTTGGGGAATATTTGTGGGTGTACTTATTATGGCGGCACTTTATAACTTAGTGCTGTTTTTTGGTATTAAAGATCGCGTGTACTTAATCTATATTGGTTACATTATTAGTGCCATCATTTTAATGGGGGGTGTACTTGGTTTTGGTTTTTATCTTTGGCCACTAAGTTGGCAGCTATTTTTTCAAAAATATATTGTTGTTAGCAACTATGCAATTGCTTTATTTACCTTAGCATTCTGCACTATGTTTTTGCGTTACCATAAAGAGCAATGCTGGCGTTATAAACTCAGTATATATTTAATGCTTTTAATGTTTTGTCTAGGTATAAGTTGTTTTTTCATAGCTGAAAATATTGCTGCACCGATATTTTTTGCTGTGTTGGTATTGTTGTACATCGTCTGTATTATTATGATTTACAGAAAATTACGTAGTGGCTTTCGATGGGCTAAGTTCTATGTTGTTTCATGGATACCTCTTATTATTGGTGCAGCCATTCAACCGCTTGAATTAACTGGCGTATTACCTTATAGCTTTGCTATACGCCACGCATTTTTAGTTGCAATACTATGTGAGGTGGTATTAATGGCTATGGCACTTGCGGATAGAGTGCGCTATCAACGAGAAAAGGCGCTGTATCACGCCACTCATACAGAGCAAACCAAACTATTAAATAGTGCCATGCTAAAACAAGCCTATATGAGTTTACAACTCAAGCAGCGCAGAGCAAGCTTATGCTTAATTAGAATTACTGATTTTCATTCACTCAGTCATATTTTAAATCAAACTCAAAGTAGTCAACTTGTTGTTGCTATTGCTAAATCTCTTGAGCTGCAACTGAGTAAAGAGCGTGAGTTTATCAATTTAGAGAGCAATCTAGATACCTGTCCGCGGATAGCCGATTTGAGCAACGGTGTGCTGGCATTCATTTCAATTAAAACTCAAAGTGCACAATCACTGCATGATAAGTTAACCAAAATTCGTAAAAGCTTACCTAAACATCATCCGGTGCAAGGGTTTGATTTACAATTAAGCTACGCAATGGGATATTGTATTCTCGACGGTGAAAGTGGCTTTGATACATGGTTGCAAAATGGCTATTTTTCACTAACCGAAGCGCCACAAACAAGCTATCCAAATAATCAGTCAAAATTAATACCTGTCACTATGAACATTAGCTTAGCGGCTGCATTTCAAAATGCCTTAAAAACGAACCAGTTAACTATTTATCATCAGCCGCAAATAGATTTACGCACCGGCCAAACGATTGGCAGTGAAGCCTTATTGCGCTGGCCTAATGCACCTTATGAGCAAATCAATATAGAGGCTTTAATCCTATTAGCCGAACGTACTGGTCTTATCAATAAACTCACACTGTGGGTGCTAGAGCAAGCCTGCCAAGATATCGCTAAGTTTAATCACGCAGGTTTTTTTAAGCATAAAGTAAGCGTTAATTTAAGTGCTAAAAACTTAATGATCCATAATTTAATTGAAAAAATTGAAAACACCTTACTCAAACACAATGTTCCTGCCAAACAACTTAAGTTTGAACTTACTGAGTCAGCTTTAATTGCAAACCAACAGCAAATGATTCACTTAGTTGAACAATTAACCCGCCTTGGTATTGAAGTGATTTTAGATGATTTTGGTACTGGCTATTCGTCACTAAATTGTTTTGTTAGCTACAACTTTTCAACCTTAAAAATAGATAAATCATTTATTATAGGTCTCCCTACTCACAGTGCTAATAGAGTAATTGTTAAGGCTGCGATAGAAATGGCTCATAGCCTAGGTTTAAAAGTCACTGCCGAGGGAGTTGAAGATGTAACAACACAACAACTTTTAAAGGCCATGGAGGCAGACTACGGGCAAGGGTACTATTACTCCAAAGCCATCGCTGTGGATGACTATTTGTTGTGGTTAGCTGAAAATAAACAAGCGAATTAAGTAAAATTGCCACATGTTTAAGGATTACTGATAGAATCCTCTTTTTCACATCTTTAGGGGCGTAAAGATGCAAGGCACTATCAAAAAATTAAAATCATCGCTAACACAACCGATTCAGTATCATTTGCCTGTGGGTGATGAGTTGGTCGATCTTAATGCCTATATTGGCAAGCAGCTTACACTGACTTTTAATGGCGCTATTGTATGTTCTAGCTGCGGTAAAAAAACCAAAAAAAGTTACTCGCAAGGTCATTGTTTTGTATGTATGCGTAAGCTTGCTAGCTGCGATATGTGTATTATGAAACCTGAAACATGTCACTTTGACCAAGGTACTTGCCGTGAACCACAGTGGGGCGAAGAAAACTGTATGATCCCACATTATGTCTATCTTGCGAACACGTCAGGGCTGAAAGTGGGGATCACCCGTCATACACAAATTCCAACCCGCTGGATTGACCAAGGTGCAACGCAAGCACTGCCAATATTCAAAGTACAAACGCGCTTACAATCTGGATTAGTTGAAGTTGCCTTAGCACAATTTATTGCCGATAAAACCAATTGGCGTAATATGCTCAAAGGACAAAGCGATGTCCTTGATTTAAAAGCTGCTGCGGCAGAACTTATTCCACAAATTGCCGATAAACTAAATGAGCTTGCAGAGCTCTTTGGTGCTACTGCGATAGAACAACTTGATGAAGAAGTGGTTGATTTAGAGTTCCCTGTTACCGCCTACCCAACTAAAATTAGCTCTTTTAATTTTGATAAAGAGCCAGTTGTGAGTGGTATTTTAAACGGTATTAAAGGCCAGTACTTGATCTTTGATACTGGCGTTATCAACATTCGTAAATTTACCTCTTACGATATCACCGTAGGTTGATTTTGCAGCTGATAAAACTCTAACCATTGCCGCTGCGTTAACGGGCGGCAATAGTAATAGCCTTGGATCACATCGCAGCCTAGCTCCAATAAGTAACTATACTGAGCAAGCTTTTCAACCCCTTCAGCGATAACTTTTAAATTAAGACTATTCGCCATTGCCACTATCGCGGCAACAATCTCACTATTACCGTATTCATCGGGTACTTTAGCAATAAAGCTGGCATCTATTTTTAGTGTATCTATGGGTAATTTTGTAAGGTAACTCAGTGCCGAATAGCCGGTACCAAAATCATCTAGCGCAATCTGTACGCCCATTTTTTTAAGTTGCCACAATTCTCTTTTCGCCTGACTAAATGAGCTAATAAAACTACTTTCTGTTAACTCTATTTCAAGACAATTTCCCGATAAATTATAGCGCTGGAGCATTTTCTCAACGCTACTTGATAAACTCCCCTGACTAAGATGGCAAGCTGAGATATTAATTGCCAACCGACCAGCCGTTATTCCTTGTTGTTGCCATAACGCCAATTGCATGCCAGCGTTATTGAGCACCCAGAGATCCAGCTTTACAATTAGACCTAGTTCTTCCGCCAATGGGATAAACTGTGCAGGCGATATTATGCCAAGCGCGGGATCTTGCCAACGTAAGAGTGCTTCAACACCTTTGATAGCTTTACTTCTTAAACACTGTTTAGGCTGAAAATACAGTTCAAACTCATCATTTTCGAGCGCATATTGAAACCGGCTCATCATCGCAAAGCGCTCTAAAGAGCGTGCATTCATCGATGGCTTAAATAACTGAAATGAGTTTCTACCCACTTCTTTAGAGCGATACATGGCAATATCAGCGTGTTTTAGTAAAGTTTCACTATCGAGACCATCATCAGGATAGACCGCAGCACCGATTGATGCCGTCGCGCCTACCTCAAGCCCTTCGAGCTGAAAAGGAGTGTTTAAGTTATTTAAAATTTGATCGGCTAAACTAATCACTGCGCTAATATCATCAATCTCGCATAGCACCACAAATTCGTCGCCACCTAATCGCGCTAAAGTATCACCTTCACACAATACGTTTTGCAGCCGTATTGCCACCATTTTTAATAACTCATCCCCCGCACTATGCCCTAAGCTATCATTGATTTCTTTAAACCGATCTAGGTCAATAAACATCACTGCTAACATGTCGTTATTTCGATGTGCAGCAGCTAATGCCATGGTTAATCTGTCATTAAATAAGCGTCTATTAGGTAAGCCTGTTAGCTCATCAAAATAAGCTAACTGAACAATTTTGTCTTCTGCAGTTTTACGTTCAGTGATATCGCTAAAAATCGCCGCATACACTAGCTCATCATCATTTGGCTCGCGGATAGCAATAATAGTTAGCCATTCAACATACAAATCACCATTTTTTTTACGATTGCATATTTCCCCTTGCCACACACCAGTTTGGGTAATTGATTGCCACATTTTTACGTAGAAATTTTTACCGTGCTTTCCGGAGCTTAGAATTCTAGGGTGTTTGCCGACCACTTCATATTCTTGATAGCCGGTAAGCGCGGTAAAAGCAGGATTAACCTGCATGATCACACCATTTTGTTGGGTGATCATAATACCATCTAGCGAGGCATCGATTATTTTATTCGCGAGATACAAATTACGCTGTGAATGCTGAAGGTCTATATCACGTTGTTCAAGTACTTTTTCAAGCTCACTGTAATAGGCGCTTTCTATTTCATTAACAAGATGCTCAATGGCGAGCACTCCCTTAATCTCCAAATCATCAGTGACCACTAAATGACGCACATTGTTGGTAGACATTAATCGATACGCATCGAATAAACTGCTTTTTGAGCTTACCCGATACAAGGGCCAACTTGCAAAACTCCAACATGACGCATTACTATCGGGTTCGACGATCAAATGCAGTAAATCTCGCTGGGTGATAATGCCATGTTCGTCTTGCTGCTGGTTATACACTAAAATAACTTGGGCGGTTCGCTCGCGCATCATTTCAACGCCTTCACTGAGCATCAAATAACTAGGTACCACTAACACATTTTTATGATATTGCTCTTTGATTGGTCTAAATTGTAAATAGTGATCAAGCCCTTGATTACGTACAATATCACTGATACTAATAACGCCGCATGGTAGATCATTGTTATCAATAACTAATAAATGGCGAACATTGTGTTGATAAAAAATAAGCGCGGCATCACACAATAATTGCTGACAGGAGATTTTCAATACCGGACTGCTCATTACGCTTTGAATTTCAATATGTTTAAGGTTGCTGTCAGTAAAGTCTAGTTTAATGCAATCGGCTTCTGTCCAAATACCAACGATTGCTTGCTGTCGTTTTACAAAAATTGCGCTTATATTATGAACCTGCATCAACCGTACAGCATCAACTAAAGAGGTATCGGTGGAACAACATACTAATTTCCTAGAAAAAATATCTGATACCTGTTGAGGGTGGCGAGTTTGTTTCATAATATTCGTCCTTAGTATAATACGAACTATAATTATATTATTATATTGCTCGCGCTATTTGATACAGGACAATAAATGCATGCATACTTACTTCCCTTACTTGATATGTAGTGACAACGAGCTAGAAATTATTAATGAACAACGAGATTTAAATGACTATCTACACAGTTTAACCGCTGAACAACAGCAACACTGTGTGATATTGAATAAACAAGGCGAATATTTTGATTTAGCATTTAACCTTGCAACACCGCTGACTAACATAGAGTTAGCTCGCAGAGTAACGCAGCACTTAGCACAAGAAGGACACTGCTGCTTAACTAAAATAACGAGCCTAACAGCTCCACAAGCATTTGATCTATTAGGAATAAAATAGCACGTTTAGTTGCATCAGCCGTTTTATCCATGAGTTTAGTCGCGTGTGGTGGCAGCGATAACAATAAAGAACAGCAAACCCCACTAGCGACTTCTACACCGGTAACCTAGTATTTACAGTTTATTTATTACAAATAAAGAAAAAGGTTACTACCATGAACACGCCTTTAATATTGATTTAACGCATATCGTTTACAGTGATAAAAATGATATTATAAACATCTCGTTATACTCAGCTCAGTAAGGCAGATAGCAATGAGTACACCTAATTTATCAAGACGCATGCGCAGGCTTCGCCACAGTGACGCAATGCGACAGCTAGTACGCGAATTTGATTTTAATATTGGCGATCTTATCCATCCTATTTTTATCGAAGAATCGTTAACTGAAAGTCTAGAAATATCCACTATGCCTGGTATACAGCGCATTCCTGAACATGCATTAGCCCAAGAGATTACTGAACTGCATAGATTAGGAATTCAGTATGTTATGCCTTTTGGCATATCGCATCATAAAGACAGTGTTGGCAGTGATACATGGCACGATGATGGTTTACTGGCACGTATGATTAAAACAGTCAAACAAACATGCCCCGAGATGATGGTAATACCCGACATTTGTTTTTGTGAATATACAGATCATGGACACTGTGGCGTTGTTGAAGATAATCAAGTTTGTAACGACCAAACTGTTGCTAATCTTGTAAAGCAAAGCGTATGCGCAGCAAAAGCGGGTGCAGATATGCTAGCCCCATCTGCGATGATGGATGGTCAAGTTAAAGCTATTCGAGAAGGCCTTGATAATGCAGGGTTTGAACATGTTGCCATTTTAGCTCACGCCATTAAATTTGCTTCATCTTTCTATGGTCCATTTAGAGCTGCTGTTGATTGTGAATTAAGTGGTGATCGCAAAGGCTATCAAATGGATTACGCAAATATTCGTCAAGCGCTTCAAGAAGCCCTTCTTGATGAACAAGAAGGCGCTGATATTCTAATGGTGAAACCAGGCACTCCCTATCTTGATGTCCTTAGCAGCTTGAGAGAGAAAACAAACTTACCTTTAGCTGCCTACCAAGTTGGTGGTGAGTATGCCGCTATTAAATTTGCAGCATTAGCAGGTGCCCTTGATGAAAAGAAAGTGGTATTTGAAACACTGACCGGCTTCAAACGTGCAGGCGCTGATTTAATAGTGAGTTATTATACAAAACAAGTTGCACAGTGGTTAAAAGAATAACCGTGGTAATTTTTAGGGCATGTAACATTTTAGAACACGCTAACTCTATATTGGCTTAGTTTAAACCTACGTAAATATCTTAACGTGTTACATGCGCAAAAATTAAAAAACAAAACTTGATCTCGTAAATCATAATTTGTCTTGTTTTATAGAGTGAGGATAAGTAATGTTTGCTGTGTTTTTACAAATATTGCTCATAGATAACCGATAAAAAGAGTCAATAATCACCACAACTTTGCAGAATCAAGGAAGTACACCATTAAAACTGAGTAATGGTAAGCAGATCATAGCAAATGGGCAACTTGACTTTATCGATATAAACCAAGTTGATGCAACGCAAACCAACGTAGGCAAGTTACCCGAGAGTATGAATAAACTTCCTTCTGTTTAATCATTTTCAACAGCAAATTACCTCGTTTATCGCAACGCCTTAGCGCGTTACAACAACCTCACCACGAAGATAGTAATTATTTTTATCGTAAGCATCCGAATTCGTTTGTTCATCATATTGAGTGACCGTAAAGCTGGCTGCATGTATCTGTGGCATCGGCTTTGCTGACTCATATTGTGTAACGTAATAAACAATCTCACCACTTCTGTAGTAGTTGCGCTCAAACACCTCAAAATTAACAGGTTCAGCGCCTATCAATATATGGCTATCTTCCCCATTTAAGTAAAAAATATGCTGATTATCGCTGGCAAAATTTTCATCTAATCGTGAAAACCTGGCGGTATCAATATCAACATCCGCTAAAATAGCGAGACCTTGATAAAAGATATGTTGCCCGTCTTTCCCATAACTATCATCAATAGGGACAAATGACTGCGCATCTATGTTATGCATGGGTTCATCGTGATGGTAAATGACCTGATTTCCCTCATGCCCTGAGATATTCCAAAAACTATAATAATCATATGCTGCATAAGTGCTAGGATCTGCGCCCTCAACAATACGCTCGCCTTTAATCACCTGAGTATCGTTAAGCCAATAAAGATCACTGCCAATTATCTTAGCGTGCAAGTTTTCAAGGTTAACACCACTCACAGCTTGACCGCTGTAGTAAAGATGCTGTTTATCTTTAGCGTACAGTTGAGCATCATAGGTATTTAAATCAGCTTGACTGTAACTGATAAAGCTTTCAGCATCAGCGTGTTCCATTAACTTAGCATTATAGTAAACACGCTGTTCGACCACACAGTAGCCACCATTGGCAATACCTTGAAGCAGATTCTTAACCATACTGGTATAGCCAAATATCGTAAATAAAAATCCGATAACAACGACACTTATCAGTGCCATCTTGTAACTGTTAATGCCAAAATAACTACCACCAAATAAACCAATCAACAAAAATAACGGTACCGGATAGCTTAAAAATAATAAGGCTGTTAATACCGCTTGCTTGTTATTCGTCGCGCCAGGGGCACCGAACATCATCGGCGACATCATCATCATGCTTCCCCAAAAGCACAGTGCCAACGTGACTAAGATATTAATTACTACAGACATTATCTTCCTTGTTTAATTAGTTGTATTGGTATCATACAACAACCAATATTTTTACTTAATTGTAGAATGAAAATAAAGCTACTCTTCTGCTTCTGCAAACACTCTAATATGTTCTACAGCGCTTCGCCCTAGCGCAGATAAATTATATCCTCCTTCTAAAAAAGAGATAATCCCTTTACAGCCAGTACTTTTTACCATGTCACACAGCTGTTGTGTCAACCAGGCATAATCAGCCTCAACAAATTTGAGGCTTGCCATATCATCTTCAAAATGCGCATCAAACCCTGCGCTGATAAACAATAATTCTGGCTTAAACTCTGTTAATTTAGGTAACCACTGTTGGTTATACAACGTTTTTAAATCATTGCCATCGCTGGCTATGGGCAACGGTGAATTAACCAATGTATCGTTATTTTCAACGGCGGTATTAGGGTAAAAAGGATGCTGAAATAATGAGCAAAGCAACACATTGTCATCATCGATAAAAATGTCTTGCGTGCCATTACCGTGGTGAACATCAAAATCGACAATCGCAATGCGCTTAATCCCTTTACTTTGCGCGTACTTCACCGAAATTGCTAAGTTATTAAACACACAAAAGCCGGCAGAGGTTGTACGGTTTGCATGATGACCCGGTGGCCGTACGGAGCAAAATGCGGCATCGAGGTTATCCGCTAATATTTCATCGACGGCTAATAGCCCTGCACCTACCGCCCGCTCAATTGCCAAAAATGACTCTGGGCATAACCAAGTGTCGCCATCAAGTGATACTAAACCTTGTTCCGGGAGGGTGTTTTCCACCAGCGATACAAGGGCCTCATCATGGGCTAATAAGTAATGCTCACGTAATGCTTTAGGCGCTTGCTTTTGCTGCACGGCAATATCCAAGCCACTGGCCAAAAGACGATCGGTAATAGCATCTAAGCGCTCAGGACACTCTGGATGATCCGCGATCATTTTGTGTTTACGGCAAAAAGGATGAGAAATAATCGCAGTACGCATAAATGCTCCAAATGAGTTAACGACTGTAACTATAACAAAGCCACCCTTTGGTGGCTTTGCGACTTTGGTTTACTATTTAGCTTGCAAATGAAGATTTCTAAAATCAAAACTGAAATCAGTCACCGCTGTTGATACTGCACGCATTGTCGCTTCATTCACACGATTTTTAGTGCTCATATCAAAGCTAATATACGCATCAGCTTCGAGTAGCTTTTCATCCCACTTGACGATAAATGTGTTGCCCGTGTAATGCTCAAGCTGCCCTTTTAAACGTTTAGTATGCGTGAAATCAATACGTAGCTTACCGTCCAGCTCTTCAATAATAACATCACCATACCAATCATCATGCAAAGTGCCGGTGTAGCTAATATTTGGTAACTGTGGTTGATAGTCAGCAGGAGCGTCCGGCTTAGCATTAGCATACGCTTTTTGCTTACCTTCAAAATGCTTTTTAGCCAACTCTGCTACCCAATCTTTATCTTCAAGTTCAAGGGCGTCTTCAAGCACTTCATGAGTAATAGCAGAGAGCGCACCGAATGCTTGCTGATTAGATAAAATAACAATCCCGAGGTTTTTCTCAGGCAATAACGTCACCTGCGATACCATTCCTAAAATACCACCACCATGGCCTAATTTTTTAATACCGTGGTAGTCTTCAATGCTCCAACCTAAACCATAACCTCTAAATTGCTGATGATAAGCCTCATAAGCGCTTTTTGACGCCAGTGAGGTAATATGTGGATGCCACATTTGCTCTTGTTGTTTTTCACTAAACAACTGCTCGCCATTTGGCATTTTACCATGGGCTAATTGTGTACGTAGCCATTGGCTCATATCATTCACACTGGATGCAATCGCGCCGGCACCACGAAAATCCTCTAAGTAATTAACGAAAAATGGATGTAATTGACCATCCATAGGAATATGACCCGTTGCCCAGTTCTTATTACTTTTTGGAATACGCGAAAAACCGGCGCGTGAGTTATCCATGTGCAAAGGCTGGAGAATATTCTTTTCAATATAATCATTCCAGCTCATACCTGAGACCCGCGCGACTACCTCGCCAGCGGTCACAAACATCAAGTTGTTATAAGCGTATGTGCTGCGAAAGCTACTAGCTGGTTTTAAATATTTAAGGCCTGCGAGAATTTCTTCGATTGATTTATCGGTGTCAGGCCAAATCATTAAATCCCCTTGGCCTAACCCTAAACCACTACGGTGACTTAATAAATCACGGATCGTCATTTCGCGGGTTACATAAGGGTCGTATAAACGAAATTCAGGAAGGTGATCAATTACCTTGTCATCCCAACTGAGCTTTTCTTCATCAACTAATTTTGCCAATGCCGCAACCGTAAATGCTTTAGTATTTGATGCAATACCAAATAAGGTGTCTTTATTCACCTTACTACCTGTATCTAAGTTACTAACACCAAAGCCTTTAGCAAAAATAACCTTATCGTTTTCAACAATCGCCACGGCCATACCCGGCACATCAAAGCGCGCCATTGAATTTTCAATCACTTGATTAATGTGCTTGGTATCAATATCGGCGTAGCTATTAAATGCACAGCCTGCTAATAAGGTGGCCGCAATCGCTAGTTTAGTTAATTTCATAACAATCCTTGGAGTTATCATTTTAGTTTTTATTTTTGATGTACAGCAAACTCAATGGCTGCACGCGCACTGTCGCTATCTTGGCAGGTTGGCCGAGACTTTATGGCATCACTGTACGCATTTGGCACACCAGCTTCAAGCGCACCGCGATGAACGTGCTGCATATACCAATCGTAAGGCAGTATCTGAGCATCAGTGGTGTTGGCAATATAACAATGCGCCGCTACTTGTTGCCCATCAAGTAATGTTACTTGAATATCTACGCAGTCATAACGAGGCCCTTCGATGGCGTCTAAAATCGTTTTTTCTGCGTCATTGAGTTGATATACCACGCCATATACTTGCGCGTTCTTATCATTTGATGGGCGTACATTGCCTTTTCCTGAGCCATCAGTACTTACCATATCAAAGGTTAACTCGTAACCGGCTAGTATTGCCGTACCAATACGAGTAGCGTTTGGTAAACGCGCCAACAAACGACTCGACGACATATTTGAACCAAACGAAAAATTATATACAGCCATATTCACCTACTACAGATTTCTGTTAAAACAACACTTACACTACAATTCTTATTGCTAGAGCGATCAAAATCACGCCAATACCACGGTCAAACCAATAGCCACTTTTTTGAAAAAAACCGCGAACACTAGGCTTTGATAGCACCAAGGATAGAAACGAAAACCACGCCCACGTTGCCAATGCCATATACAGCCCATAGCCTGCTTGCACAATTAATGGCGTTGATTGGCTGATCACTAAAGTAAACAACGACATAAAAAATAACGTGGCTTTTGGGTTTAACGCATTGGTTAAAAAGCCGCGACGAAATGCAATCCAACTGGATTCAACACCTTGAGATTGAAAAACAGTTTCTTGCTGCGCTGGCGCCGGTCTAGCACTTCTAAGCGCTTGCACACCAATGTAGGCCAAGTATGCACCCGCTAAATATTTTAATGCCATAAATACGTTTGGTGATTGCGTTAATAAAACCGCAACCCCGAGTAAGCAATAACTAACATGTAATAAAATAGCCAGGCCTACCCCAAAGCTGGTCCACAATGCATTACGACGCCCCTGCTGAACACTTTGTTTAAGCACAATGGCAAAATCTGGGCCGGGGCTTGCTACAGCAAAAAAGTGCGCCAGTGCAATCAATAAAAACTCATCTAAATAAGCCACGATTACCCCGCTTTTTTATCATCAAGCGCTAACAACAACGGATTAGCAGTACTATTAACTAAGGCTTTTATTTCTTTTTGCGCCTTTTTGAATTGGCTGCGTAAGTGCGGCTTTAAATGCTTTTTAGAATCTTTATAGCCTTTAAAGTGGCAAATAAGGGCATGCATAAATAAGGTTTGCGGTTCACTAAGTGCAGCTTGCCTGTTCGCATAGGGGTTGTAACACGAGCCACAGCCCCCTTTAAACTGATACACCGTATTGCTCATCATTACCCCAAAACCTAAAAAACATGCCACGGCATCGGCGGCTTGTGGTAAAAACTCTTTACCGCCTGGTGGTAACACGCCCACATGGTGGATCATAATTGTCGCTAAAGTACCGGCAAAGCTGGCCACTAAATCTTGTGGCTGATTAATTTGATTTGGATTAAATGACACATTAACCGTATGGCTTGGCGGCACAATTAATTGGCTATTATCACCACGTAACTGATTACTAAAAGCAAAATGAGGAAATACTTGCGGCTGCAATTGCTGTGGAGCCACCAGCGTAATTGGCCAAGCTTGCAGCCCCGCATAGCCAACCACTCGCTCAAACACTTTACTGGCCATTTCTTCAATGCTTGAAACCGCATCGGGAAAGCATTGGTGGTTTGGCAAAACTAATTGCGAGTTATTAATGAAATAATCGCTGTCAAAATTTTCCACCGCCCACACAAAAGTATCAATCAGCCATTGCTGCTCTTGTTCATCTAATAAAGGTTTGCTTTTAAATAACGCTAACATAGTTTGCTCTTTTGCTTATTCTTGCTCTTGTGCCCATGCCCATGCTTGGGTGTTATACAATGGCACAGTGGATAACGCATGATGATGACTGCCGGTTGACTCTTTAGTTGAGTACGACAGATATAACAGAGTTCGCGTTTGCGCATCATAAATTCGACGCACTTTTAATGATTTAAATAAAATACTTTTTGATGATTTAAATACCACCTCACCCGACTTACTACGGTCAATCGCTTGTAATTGGTCGGCAGTAATTGGTCCTGTTTGGCGACACGCAATAGACATATCAGACGGATCAGCAAAATCTAAGTTTGCTTCGATATGGCTAATATGGCAGGTTACGCCTTTTACTAGAGGGTCTTGTTGCGAGTTAACTTTAATATCTTTAGTGGTAAATAATCCCAAACTAACTGATGCAACATCATCAGAGCAGCCCGCTAAGGTGATCAATAAACCTGTCAATACGCCTATCATTATAGGTTTCATATATTACTTGCTCCATGTAGGGGGAAACGATTCGTGGCTTACATTTAATATTCAGCTATGTTTCAATACTAACTTAAATTAATCACAACAACGAGCACGACACCATGAAAAAAGTATTTGTTTTACTGTGCTTACTGTTAGTAAGTCAGAGTGCGTTAGCTGGTTACTCACTGAGTATTTATACTGGTAAAAGCTTTAATCAATCATTAGAAACTAAAAACGGTTTAGCAATAGAGCTCAAAGATAGTAACCATCTTGCTTTTAGTATTGATAGAACAATTGACTCAGCTCGTTATGGTTTTTACTTTTCAAACACCGAAAGTGACTTTCAATCCTCCCCTGATAAAAACGTTGAAATGCAGTATTTTATGTTTCAAAGTGCTGTTGAAGTCCCTTTAAGCAACCACATTAATAGTTATGTCGGCGCACAAATTGGTGCAAATTACATAAGTCCTAACTTCGCCAGCTCTGATACTTTCTTTGCCAGCGGCCTGTATGGCGGTTTAGAATACTTATTTAGCGATCAAGCTCGCATCTTATTTGAAACTCGCTGGCTTGCAACGATCGTCAATAATGCCAGTAACGTTTCATGTACATTACCAACAGACGAAAACAAGCAATGCTTGTGGCATTTTGATGGTGATGTACTCAATCAGTTTCAAACCAGCTTAGGTTTCACATATCGTTTTTAGGGGAGCAAATAGATAACATGCCACATATCATCATTGAACATTCTGAAGATTTACCGGTATTACCGCAGGTATTGGTTGAAAAAATTCATCAAGCAACGTTTAACAGTGGCTTGTTTGAATTAGCAACGATTAAAACTCGCGCTATAGCCTATACACATTATCAATTGGGCGATGGTAAGGAAGGTTTTATCCATATTTCCGCACACATTATGCAAGGGCGTACAATTAAACAAAAGCAACAACTCAGCGAGCAGTTGTTAGACTGTTTAAAAATATACTGCCGAGAATCAGACAGCTTAAGTGTTAACGTTCACGATATGGAACACGAAATTTACCGAAAGTGTTAAACAGCCTCTAGGGTAAATATTCAGCTTTAATACGCTTAATATCAATTTGTGGTGATTTATACGAGGTATACACTAACCAGCCTATATTTTCGATATAGGTCAAACCTGAGCTGCGGCTAAATGCACGCTCAGGTAAACGCATCAAATCATGCTGACTTTGCGTAGAAAAATCATAATAACTCAAACGGTAATCGTCCCGTTCTACATTGAAGTAATATACTCTTGATAACGCCTGAGTTGCTCCCTCAACATAGTACCAAGATGAATGATTAGACAAATTAATAGATTCAACAAGTAATTGCGCATGGCCACTATCAGGCTGTTTTATCCATAATTGTTTGGCTGCAATATCTGCAAAAATTAACGCTCCATGCTTATCCTCATACGCATACATTGTTGATTGCTCAATCGCTTTACCTAAATTATCGCCTTTGAGATTAAACCGGTATAACTCATTATTATTTGAGGTCAATATACTCTTACTATCCGGCGCCCAGCTTGGTTTGCCATGATAATTAAGGCCTGTATTTATTTGGCTGCTACTTTGTGAATTAAAATCATAAATTCGAAGGCTATTCACTTCATTTTTAGATACGACAAATGCTATATAACGTCCATCTGGTGACCAAACAGGACTATAAATAGTGGCATTTAACTGAGTTAGTTTCTTCCGTTGCGTGCCATCCTTATTGGCAATCCACAACTCTGTCGTGCCTGATTCATTTGACACAAATACCAATTTATTTTTAGTAGCACTGTAATCAGGAAAACGCGTATTAAAATGTGTAGATAAAACAGGAAATGGAGAGCTCGCCACCACATTATTTGTTTCAACTCGCATCAGCGTAGAGTCGATATCCCATTGGTGAAAATACAAACTGCCGTCTTGGCTGTATTCTGGATAACTTAATCCGTCAATGTGCGCATCAACTAAGCGCCCAGTTGCTAATTCATAAAAATAACCATGCCGCTTACCTTGATCAACCCCAGAAAAAACCAACAAATCTTTACTCGGGTGCCAATCCACACCACGAATATCAACAAATCCCGAGGTCAATTGCTTAGCATTGCCAGTAGCAATTTCAACTAAAAATAGCTCTTCGTAGCCGGAGGCTAAATTTCGCGATACCACGAGCTGTTTACCATCCGGCGAAAATACCACTGATTCATCATTAAAATCACAGTTCCCAGAGCAAGGCACTCGTGTTATTGCTAACTCATTTGATTGAAGATCAACAATATTTAGCTGTGTTTGTGCGTGATCATTTTTATCATCACTGATAAATACCAGCTGATTACCTGCGGCGTTAATATCAAGATCGGTGCTTCGGCCTTGACCGCATGTTGCCAACACCCTTGTTACTGCTGTCGTTAAATTTTGTTTAACTATTTCACACTGCCTTTGCTCATCTCGCCGATAATAAAATATATTATTTAAATCATGACTAAATACAGCACGTCCCTCAAGAAATGAGCTCTCAGTTAAGGCTATAGCCGCTTGTTCAGGTGAAAATAAATCTCGAAGATAAAGGTTTGCTTGCTGTCCAGGGCGACGCCAAGAATAAACAATAAAATGGCTGTCATTTGAAATTGCCGGAAATAACTCCCGACCTGGGCTCGTGGTAATGGTTTCAACATGTTCAGATAAAGATGTGAACTTTAACGGCTCAAGACTCGGAATTTGCCGCTTAAAATAAAAAAACGCAAGACATACCATAACGGTAGCCACCATGACTGCAATTTTAACACTACTAAAAAGTACTTGTTTACTCTTTTTTATTTGCGTTAACTGCGGCTTTACTTCTGATTTTAGCTTTTGATTATCTAAAAATACTGGTTGCTGTGCCAAGCGATAGCCTGTTTTGCGAACTGTAGCAATATAAGCATGAGCAGGGTCTAGTTCTTTAAAGGTTTTACGCAAATGCCAGATTGCATTGGTCAGCGCTTTTTCACCGACAAATTGATTACCATCCCAGACACCATCGATTAGATCTTCACGAGTAACAAGTTCTGGATAACGCATAACAAGAAAACACAGCAACTCGACAAATTTAGGTTGCAATACACATTCACTCTCACCACATAACAGCTTATTTTCAATTGTATTAACTTCGCACTGCCCTAAGGAAAATGACTGGTTAATTTTCATAAATAACGTATTTACACCTTATATTTAGAAGTCTAGAAGGTTAACCTTTTATTGGCACAAAAAGCAAAATAACGCGATAGACAGCATAATTACAATTTACCAACCATTCGATTGAATAAACTCAACCATATGATAATAAAGGAATAGATATAAAATAGATGTAAAATAGGGATATAAACGAGATACCTTTCATTGTGTTTTTGTTCACGATTATTTAAAACAACTCACGAATATACCCAAATCACCTCAAGATGCAGAATTCAGCGTTTTACAGGAGCTTAATATCAAGGCGTTACTTTGCAACAATGACAGTCCCTTTTAACAAGAGAGTAAGTGTCTGTGAAACGCCCAAAGGGTTGGTTTAAAAGCGGATTTATACTTCGTTATTGATTTTAACAATAGAGCCAATCAATGCCTTGCCTAAATCGCTTTTAATTCTAACTGAAACTCACATCTGAGCTGGTTTGGGTATAAACCCATTCGCTAATGCATTAGTTGCTGTACTTTGAACTGCCCTTCAAAGATTACTAATACATTAGTTTTATCAAGATTCAATATGTAAGGGAAATCTGTGAGCAGTATATTAACAAAAAAATGCGCATTAGCACTGGCGATCACAGCAAGCTTTTCAGGCCAATTAATTGCAAATGATAAACAAATTGAACATCAATTAACGCCAAATAAAACAACGATAAAAGAAGAGAAACAAGAAGCCCCTGAAAAAATAGTGGTGACTGGCTCTCGCTTAAAGCGTGATAGTTTTTCTGTTGCCACACCACTAGTGACTATGGATCGCGCGGCGATTCAAGACACTGGTTTAGGTAACTTATCTGATGTTCTTGTTGATAACATGCCTGCACTTAGCCAAAGTATAGGCAACAATACAAGTCAATCGAGTATTTCTGGCACTGGCCTTTCAACCGTTCAATTACGTGACTTAGGCGCTAATCGTACCCTTACTCTTATTGATGGTCGCCGTGTAGTGTCAAATAGCTACGGCGGTAACTATGTAAGCTTAAATACCATTCCAAGTGGCATGGTTGAACGTGTTGAAATAATCAGTGGTGGCGCATCTGCAACTTATGGAGCCGATGCAGTCGCTGGGGTCGTCAATATAATTACCCAATCAAAAAAAGAAGGCTTTGATTTTCAGGCTCGTGGTGGCCAAACCACTGAAGGTGGCGGCAAAGAGTTTACTCTTGATTTAAACTACGGCGATTCATTTGCTAATAATAAAGGGTATGTGTTTTTTAGTGCTAACTGGGACCGCGATTTTGGCATTAGTTACTATGATCGCGATCGTGCAAAAATAGAAGCCGCACATAGCTATAATAACACTCTTATGTGCAATCAAATGATGACCGAAAGTGGCTCTAAATGTATGCGTGACATTACTCAAGCTGATTGGGTAAGTAAAAGTGATGGCACCTTAGGCGGCGTTTTTCTAGAAAACAATAACAACGAAACGCAATTTTGGTA
Organism: Pseudoalteromonas sp. SR44-8; assembly: GCF_014163635.1. Lineage (NCBI taxonomy): Bacteria > Pseudomonadati > Pseudomonadota > Gammaproteobacteria > Alteromonadales > Pseudoalteromonadaceae > Pseudoalteromonas > Pseudoalteromonas sp. SR44-8. Next base: position 30,959 of record NZ_JACJDS010000011.1, on the reverse strand, counting down.
TGACGGTCAAACACTGCGTGATGACTGGAAAGGCAATGAAGAAATATACGGTATTAACTCAAATCAGTACGTAATGCTGGATGTACCAAGTGATAACCTGTCAACAGCTGTAAAAATCGATTTTGATATCAGCGACGACATCATGAGTTACTTCCAAATGCAATATAGTAAAAGTGGCTCGTTCAACAGTAAGTCACCTGAAGATGAATATGAGGGTGCATTCGTACCGCGTTATGATGCTGTAACAGGCGATCCAATCGCAGATATCGCACCGGGCTACATTCCAATTAATAACCCGTATGTGCCACAACAAATCTTAGACGCAAATCCATACAAAGACCGCATTTATTGGGATCGTCGCTTTGGCGAAGTCGGTAATATCAGTACTGATAATGACCGTACCACTATCCGGACATGGGCAGGCCTACAAGGTACTATGTTTAATCACCAATGGGATTGGGATGTATCAGCCGGATATGGGCAATTTAAACAGCATCAAATCCGTAATAATGAACTGAATGTAATAAATTTAAATCAAGCATTACAAGCGGAGAAACTTGCTGATGGCTCTATTCAATGTATAGATGAAGCAGCCCGTGCAGCAGGCTGTGTACCAATCAACCTATTTGGTGAAGGTTCAATTACTCCAGATATGGCCGACTGGATCCGTAGCAACCCGATTATTGATACAAAGATTCAGCAATATACAGTGATGGGTTACATCACAGGTGATTTATTTGAATTACCAGCAGGGAGTGTTTCTGCGGTATTTGGTGGCGAATATCGTAAAGATAGCCAAAGCTTAGATACCAGTGAGGACATGAAAGTTGGCGGTATTACGTTTAACGTTGTTCCTTCGTTTTATGGTGAAGTTGAAGTCTATGAAGCCTTTGCAGAATTGGCGATTCCACTACTAAAAGATGCCCCTCTTGCAAAAAGCTTATCCGCTGAAACCTCGTTACGCTTAGCTAATTACAGCATGGAAAACGTCAATACTGTAGCCAGCTATAAACTAGGTTTACTATGGCAGCCAGTTGATGGCTACATGGTACGCGCAAATTATGCTCGCGCACAGCGCGCTCCAACGATTACCGAATTGATGTCTCCACCGCGTGGCGATTTCGACTCATATGATGATATTTGTGATGGCTTAACGGCGACCTCAACTAAGCCAGGTCATGATAATTGTCGTTTAGAGCCAACTCTTGCTAAACAGCTAGCTGAGGATCCTAACTTTAAATTCGACAGCGAAGATAACAATTATTCTCCAGGTACAGGTAACCCTAACCTTAAAGAAGAAACGGCCGATACCTATACCTTTGGTGTAACACTATCACCGGAGTTTTTCCGTGGTTTTAATCTCGCCATCGATTACTACGATATTGCCATTATTGATGCGATTGATGAGATCAGTAACGAAAATATTATGAATGAATGTTACGATTCTGAAGCAGCTTGGGGTAGCAATAATGAGTTCTGTAATGATATCACCCGAAATAACGAAGGTAACATTATCAAAATTCTACAGCGTGAATATAATTTAGATGAGCTGACAGCCCGTGGTTATGATGTAGTCGCGACTTATGATTTTGATATTGGTAGTTATGGCGAAGTATCTTTAAAGCTTGACTACAATCACGTTATTGAAAACTCACAAACCTATGAAGGTTTAGATGGCAATAACGTAGTTACTCATTATGCTGGATATGGTCGCAGTAAAGACAAAGCCGCGATGTCAATTGCATGGAGTTTGGATGACTTGCGTATTCGTTGGCGTACCAACTTCTTGGGCTCTTTTAAAGCCGATCAACAAGATGAAAAAGATTACCTAACGGCCGTGTTAGAAAACAATGAAAACTGTGCCGCTGCAAGTGCAGACTGTATTTCCAACCCAGAGCCTCTTGCTTATCAAGACTACGGCTCATATATAAAGCATAGTTTATCAGCTTCTTACACTATGGCCTTAACTTCAAACAGCGACTTACGCGTGTTTGGTGGAATTAATAATATATTTGATAATAAAGGCGCATTCTACCCAAGTGGCAACGGTAATTATTACAGTGGATATGGCGGTGGTACTGGTCGTTATATGTACTTAGGTGCGCAATATAGTTTTTAAATGATAGCGTCTAAAATTTATTGCTAACGAAGTGTTAATGATTCGTTAGTTTTATAACTGCTAGGTTGTTGTCAAAGGTACGTATCGCAAGAACGTACCTTTTTTATTTAAACCTAGAACCAATTTTGCATTTCTATTAATCTTGACTCGGTGCGTGCGTATTCAAATGCCAGCTTTTGACCTTGATATAAATCAGCAATGCCAACTTCGCTACTCAGTATCAATAGCTTGCCACGGTCGTAAAATTCATCCACCAAGGCAATAAAGCGTCGCGCTTCATCGTCTAGTGTATGTTCTTGTAAATCTTGTTTTTCACGCTGATAGCTATCTTCAATACCATGCACTATTTGCTTACCTGTCGCCGCAGCGCCCATTACTGGTACATTACAAATATATACACGCTGATAGTACTTTGCTAAATAAATATAATCAGCGGTACTACGCGGGCCTGAGCACAACGCCATAAAATCAAACATAATGGCATTATTGCTGAGCCTTAAACACGCTAGTTTACGCCCGTAAATAGTAATATCAGTTGCTGTTTGTAAGTTATCTGCAAAAGCCAAAAAATCATCATCCAGTTCAGAGTTAGCCGAGCTGTTAAAATAATGAGTCGCGTGCTTTCCAAAACGAAATCGGTGGTCAACAGGGCCTGTGACATTAATAATATGACAATGCGCTTTAATTAACGCTATGGTGGGTAAAAAGCGCGCTCGCTGCAAGCCGTTATAATAAAGCTGCTCAGGTTGACAATTTGACGTAGCAACCAAAACGATGCCTTTGGCAAACAAGGCTTTAAATAACCCAGCCATGATCATAGCATCGCCAATATCAGAGACAAAAAACTCATCAAAACAAATTAATTTAAGCGTTTCTGACCACTCATTGGCTATTTTATCCAGCGGGTTTTTAACCCCTTGCAACTGTCCTAGGCGAGTATGTACTTGAGCAATAAAATGATGGAAGTGTAAACGTGTTTTTTGTTTAATAGCTACAGTCTCAAAAAACACATCCATTAGCATCGATTTACCCCGTCCAACAGGTCCATACAAATAAATGCCCTGCAAAGATACCGATTTTTGCCACCAATGATTTGGTTTATCAATAGCGATTGCGAGATTGTCTAGTGCATTCACCGCTGCTAATTGGGCATCATCAAATTGCAATTTACCGGTGGCTATTTGCTGTTGATAATATGCTAATATTTGTCCGCTGTTTACTGTCATGCGTTATCACGATCCGTTATACTCGCCGCCATTGTAGTCGACTAGAAGTGTGAACCCAATGAAATTCCCTTGCCGCCTAGATAAATTTATTAGCCATCTAGCAGAAACGCCACGCACCAAAGCGAGGGCAGGAATAAAGCGTAAAGATGCCAGCGTAAATGGCGAGGTGATCAGCGCTTATGATCATCCAATCACAGCAACTGATGACGTATTATGGCAAGGTAAGCCACTAGTTTTTCTAGGTAAACGTTATTACATGCTGAATAAACCGGTCGGTTATGTATGCGCTAACAGTGACGAGTTACACCCAACGGTATTTGATTTACTCGATGAACCTAACATGAGTGATTTTCATGTTGCAGGTCGGCTTGATCTCGATACGACTGGACTTGTGATCATTACCAATGATGGCGATTGGTCACATAAAATCACCTCCCCAAAACATAATAAATTCAAGACTTACCTGATTGAAACGCAAGAACCTCTAACAGATGATGCGCTGGAAAAACTGCGCCAAGGGGTGCAATTACGTAACGAAAAAGAGCTAACCAGACCAGCAATTGCAGAGCAACTTGCCACATATCGTATGCGTCTGTCGATCTGCGAAGGTAAATATCATCAGGTTAAACGCATGCTCGCTGCAGTAGGCAATAAGGTCGTTGAATTACATAGAGAAAAAGTAGCAAATATCGAGCTTGATGAGGCTCTTGCTAGCGGAGAATATCGACTCTTAAGCGCAGCAGAAATCACGCTTTAATTTACCCGTAATGGAAACTTGAGTAAAAGTCACGTCTAATTCCCATATTATTGTTAATTAAAGCTAACATCTGGCCGACAAACATGGTAGAAAATCATGGTCATAAAAATAATAAGGGGCGCGATGTGCTGTCAGGTTTAGCATTAAGAACTAAAATAATTTTGTTCGCTGGAGCGATGTTTGTAGCACTCAATGCTATTGCATTACTGGGCTTACAATCTCTTCGCCACGCAAGTGAAAGCGATAATATTGCCCGTATCAATCAACTCATGAAAAGCACGACAAATATTGTCGAGCAATTTGAGTTACTTGCTAAAAATGGGCAACTAACTGAGCAACAGGCGCGTGAATTTGCCACGCAAATGTTGCGTGAAAACAAATACCACGACAGTGAATATGTGTACGTAGTGAATGATAAACTCGACTTTATTGCTACACCTCACGATCCGCAGCTACACAACACCAGTTTTAATGATTTCAAAGATGCCAGCGGTAACAGTATTGGTCGTATGGTTGAACAATTAGTCGGTAATCAAACCAACAAAATTATTACCTATCATTGGGATTCTGTCCGTGATGGTGAAACCGTTGACCTAACCTCTGTGGTGCAAAAAACCCCTTACTTTGGTTGGTATGTTGGTACCGGGATCAGCGAAAAAGAAGTTGATGAGCGTTACTGGAATACCGCTAAGTGGTTACTAGGCTTGTCACTACTTATTGCCCTTGCTTTAACTGCTGCAATTGCTCGCTTTGGTATTTCTTTAAGCAACGCGTTAGGCGGTGAAGTCACTGAGGTAATTGGTATTGTTAAGCAAGTTTCTCGTGGCAACTTAAATTCGCATATTCGTACTGACGCCCAACCTGAAAGCATTATTGCTGCCATGCACTATATGCAACAAGGGCTACGGGGTGTAGTTGGCAGTATTAAAGATGTTACTGATAGTCTAAAAAATCAGAGTTTAGATAACGAATCCCGCTCAACTGAGCTTGATAAACTGACCCGCAGCCTAAACGAAGAAACCCATATGGTCGCATCAGCTATCACTGAGCTAACAGCCTCTGCGCAAACAGTGGTTGAGCATGCCGAGCAAGCCGCCTTTTCAGTACAAGAAGCCGAAAGCCAAGGACAAAATGCCAGTCATTTAACTGCTGAGGCAGCAAATACCATAGCTCTTTTAGAGCAACAAATTGACAGCGCTGGTAATAACATCCAACTCCTTGATGATGAAGTAAATAATATTGCAAATGTGCTTACTGTTATTCAAAGTATTGCCGAGCAAACTAACCTGTTAGCACTCAATGCAGCCATTGAAGCTGCCCGTGCCGGTGAACAAGGAAGAGGCTTTGCGGTCGTTGCGGATGAAGTACGTCAACTAGCGCAGCGCACGCAAACTAGCACAGAAGAAATTCGTACTATGATCGGTAAATTACAATCCGCCACTAAAGATGCAAAAACTTCAGTTAACTTAAGTATTGCCACCAGTGAACAAACCGTAGCGAAATCTAAAGATGCCAGTGAAGAGTTGCAGCGTGTTGCTGCATCTTTGAGTGCCATAGCACAAATGAGCCATCAAATAGCCATTGCAGCTAAAGAGCAGCTCGATGCAGGGGAAGACACAGCAAGACGCATTGTGACCATCTCTGACACCGCCTCACAGACCGCAGACCTATCGCATCAAGCCCATGCCGCAACGGACTTGATAAAAGGGCTGACTAGCGATTTAGAAGCTGAAACCGGCAAGTTTAGATCCTAGTAATTGGTTACCTAAAACTAAAAAGCCCGCGTTAATTACGCGGGCTTTTTAATTGAATTGATTAAGTTAAGATTTAATTTGTACTAAATCAAAATCAGCCATACTTGGTACTATCATTTGTAATCGTGATTCGGTGACATCAAGCGAGTTTAAACATTCACAGTATTCTGAGGCTTTTAACTCTAACTGTTGAGCTTTTTTCTGCAATGACTTATCGATTTCTTTTGAAATAATATCCATGCGCTGTCCCATGTCATTGATACGATCTTCAATATTACCTTCGCGGGACTTAAATGCATCACCTAGAGAAACTAAAATAGCGCCGAGAGAGCCATGAACTGCAGAGTGAATTTTTTGACTGATCTCTTCGGTAAAAAAATCATCAATTTTGGATAGTGATTGTGGGGCAATAAAAAAGAAATCATCGCCGCGTTTAAATTTATCCATTAAAGCGCGCTCAACATATTGCAGTTGCGTTTTTAGCACTTCCGACTCTTTGTCCGACATACCTTCAACAACTTGCTCTATCGCACTTAAGCCAAGATTAACACCGTCAGTTGCCAACTCTACCAACTCAGGCACCGTATCGCGAATACCCGCGCTAAACTGTTTTAACACTAGGGTTTCATCTGACGTTAGATCAATCCAATAGCCACGGATAAAGAGTTGATTATCATTATTTATTTGTACGCGGGTTTGGCCCTTATCAACAATACGAATGACATCATCAGTGATGATCAAACCATGCCTTAGCTCTACTTCGCACACGGCTTTAGCGCTGACATTAAGACTTGATAGTGCTATGGACATCGCCAATATCGAACGAGATAAAAACGCCATAAACACCTCAAAAAGACTAAAAATGGAAGGCGGCTAGGTTAACAAAAAACCAGTTTTATGCAAGAGAAACTAGGCCCTAGCTTCTAGGGCCTTATAGATAACATTTAAATTGGTGATCCTGGTGGGATTGGTAATGCAGTAAAATTTGTAGGCCAATTGCCGGTAGCCAGAAACTGTTTAATTTGATCGGCTAAGTATTGCTTAAACGCACTTTCACCAACATCAGCACTGCTAAGTAAAGACTCTTGCTGATACGCCTTACTCAGTTTTACTAAGTAATAACGCAACTGAGCTTGCACCTCTGGAGCAACTTTATCACTGGCGACTAAATCAGCAAACTGCTTTGCTGTTAATAACTGCACCCGCTGAGTGATTTTGCCTGCCATGCCTTTTTTACTCTGAATCAAAAACACCTGCTGATAAACCTTTGCAAGCAGTTCATCTAAGCTAAAAAATGCATCACTGCGCGCTTGTTGCTGTGCTAAACGATTTAATCGTTGGCTATTTAGCAATAACGCTAAACTATGTTGTGCAGCCACTTCGGGTAGCGCCATTGCATCTAAGGTTAAGCCAGTGCGGCCAACAATGCTTTCTCGGCTTTTAGATTCGCCATAGGCCTTGGGTGGAATTAGCGCTAACACTGATTCTGGTAATACTAAATTGTCAGCATTTAGGGTAGTTAAGATGGCCTTTAAAGCGAGCTGTTGAGTTGCCTTTGCAACAACTTGTGCACCTTTTACCATACCTTGACCACGTACTTCGTAATCATAATCAACACCTGCAATCAGTTTTACAGCAGACTCGACCTGATAACGATGGAATAAATACAGCGGCACCAGCATCTCTTCTAGCTGAGATAGTGAGGTTCCTTCTTTGATATTGTTAATACCAAATTTAGCGAGTGCTTGTTGTCTTACGTCAAGCACTCTTAATAGCTCTTCACTTGGCGAACTGCCGTTATCCCATAAATGTGCTGTTGGATGCGCGCCACCTTGCGCTCGTGCATCACTATCAGAAATAAACTCCAGCCCTTTAGCTTGGTTATCCGCTAAAATTGCACTTAGTTCTGCATCTTCATCAAGGTTACGAAAATCACTGTAACCGTACTTTATAACTTGCGTATCCCACTGCCCCATACCTTGTGCATAACCTCGGCTCACATCGAGTTCACCTTGGTCATTAAAGCCCACTAGTGGGTGCGGATAATCCATCACCGAAGCACGATCAGCCACTGACGCAGAGAAATTATGCGCTATACCAAGTGTGTGACCAATTTCGTGAGCACTGAGCTGGCGAATACGATCAAGTGCCATTGCTTGTAACGTTTTTGCCACTTCATTACCTTTTAAATAAGGCGCTGCAAGTGCTTCAGCAATTAAAATATCTTGGCGCACACGCAGTGAGCCTAATGTAACGTGACCTTTTAAAATCTCACCTGTACGCGGATCGATCACCGAGCTGCCATAAGACCAACCGCGCGTTGCACGATGCACCCACTGGATCACGTTATAACGCACATCCATAGGATCGGCGTTATCTGGTAACACTTTAACAATAAATGCATTTTTATAACCCGCTTGAGAAAACGCATCATCCCACCATTTTGCGCCATCGAGTAACGCTGTTTTTACCGGCTCTGGTACACCAGGATCTAAATAATAAATAATCGGCTCAACGGGTTCGCTAATAGGTAAGCTTGGGTCTTTTTTCGCTAGACGATGACGCGGGATATAACGTACCAACATTGATTCACTTAATGGCGCGGCATAATCTTTATGTTCAATACTCCAATAACCTGATTGCGGATGAAACGCACGTGGCGTGTAATTATCATCAGGTAACTGTATTAAAGAGTGATGCATATGCACGGTTAATGCGTAAGGGTCAGCACTGACCTGACGAATATACTCACCCGGTTGAGTGCCATTAAATGTCAGCACAGCTTCAAGTTCAGTATTTTTCATAAACGCTTTTGAGCGATCCATATTTACTGCACTGCGACTTTCATCAAGGCTAAAATTGCCTTGTTTACGTGCAGCAAGCGTTCGACCCACACCATGTACATCGCTCAGTAAATAGGGCGTGTAATCAATCAATACAGCTTGCGGGCTTTGTGCAACCACTTTAAAACCCGCTAAAATACTTGATGCAAAGGCTTCTTGAATACTTTTTTGTTCGGCTTTATTGCTGGTATTTGCACGGTAGTAGGTATTAATAGCCCGTAACATCACTTTATCGCCAAAGCGCTCAAACTGTACAAGATGCGTATTGCCTAACTGGCCGCGATCAAGGCCAATATCGTTAGAGCCGACACCATAAGGCAAGCTTTGCTGTAATAAAAATTGCTGCTTGAGTTTATCAACTTTTAAATAAATTTTACCGTTTTGAGTGTCGTAATAAAAAGAGAAGTAGCCCGGAAAATGATTCATTTGTTCAGTAAAATCATTAATAGACTTAATTGCTGCGTGCGCTTGGGTTATCATAGTTAGCAACACAGTAAAGAGTATGTAACGTATCAATGGTATTTTTTGCATAATCTTATCTTTGTTATTCGCGTTTTAAATACGGTTAAGGTGTGTCCAGTATAGGATGTTGCACCTAAAATACAGTTATTTAAGACGAAATTCAGCGCTTGCTGTGATGATCCCTCTCACCCTATGATTATCATGGCCCATAACGTTATCAGGAAAATAGAATGCGTAGACTACCTCCGGTATTACTTGAAGACGGTTGCCCTAGAGAGTTAATATCATTGATCAGAACGATTTTAGCGGCCTGTAAAGAAATTTCATTCCGCGTCGGCCAAGGTGCCCTGTCCGGTGTACTAGGTTCAACGCTTGATGAAAACATTCAAGGCGAAACACAAAAGAAACTCGATGTTCTGACCAACCAACTACTTAAAGATATTTTACTGGAGTCAGGCTACGTAAAAGCGATAGCCTCAGAAGAAGAAGACTACACAGTAGCTGGCAACCCGAATGCAGAATATATCGTTGCGTTTGACCCACTTGATGGCTCATCAAATACCGATATCAATTCACTGGTTGGTACTATTTTCTCAGTAATGAAAGCGCCTGAAGGCTCAGATCCTGCAGATCAAAGTATCTTTATGCAGCCGGGTAAAAGCCAAGTCGCTGCGGGATATGTATTATATGGCCCATCTACAGTGCTTGCATTAACGACTGGCAAAGGTACACGTTTCTTCACGCTAGATAAAACACACGGCAGCTTCTTATTAACTCAAGATTTTGCCCAAGTACCAGAAGAGACCAACGAATACGCCATCAATGCGTCAAATCAACGCCATTGGCAGCCTGCGATGCAAAACTACATAAATGACTTAATGGCTGGCGAAACAGGCCCACGAGCGCGTAACTTTAACATGCGCTGGATTGCCGCCATGGTCGGTGATGTTCATCGCGTGTTATGTCGCGGTGGTATTTTTACCTACCCAACCGACACTAAAGATCCAAACAAACCAAATAAGCTACGCCTACTTTACGAAGCAAACCCAATGGCTATGCTGATCGAGCAAGCCGGCGGCATCGCCTCAACTGGCACAGAACGCATTATGGATATTCAACCCGACGCTATCCACCAACGCGTAGCGGTGATTTTAGGTTCGAAAAACGAAGTAGAAACCTGCTTGGGATATCATAAGTAATAGACTTTAGGATAGAGGAGCTAGGTAAAAGGCTCTAGGAAAGTGATTTCCTCAGGTAACAATCACATCGTAGGCGCGGCTTTATGCCGCGTTTTTTATTTTCAGCCATATCAAAGCGAAGTTAGCCGCAATATCCCTAGAACCTAGCCCCTACTAACTTGCTAATAATTCAACCAACTTCGTAACTTTACTCTTATCAAGCTCGCCCATTTGTTCGCTGTTGCTGAGGGCATAAATTACGCCTTCGACGCCGCTGTAGTCGATATCGGTTCTAGATTCTATAACATTCGCCCACAACTCCAGATCGTCTAAATCAATCTCATCTGCTTGGCAGCGAGTGAGCACATCCAAAACAGTTGCAAGCGTCAATACGTAAATTGGGCCCTGGTTATCTATTGTTGATGCAGCAATAATACTTATGGCTTCGTCTTTGTGTTTACCAAAAGTGACGAATTCTGCTAACGCTTGTGCTCTGTTCATTTTTAATTATCTGTTATCCTGTAACTGACTATTTCATTGAAGATTAAAATATATCTAATGACTATTTTAGCCTGCTCGCAATGCCAAGCTACTCTTAACTGCAATGTTGATGATATCAATGCCTGTTGGTGCAATGAGCTGCCTGCTATTTTACCGCTTGATAGCACAACCACCAGCTGTTTATGCAGAGATTGTACGTTGACTAAAATCAATCTATTTTTAAATGCCCTCTATCAGCAACCACTTAAAAATCAGCTTAGTTTTGCAGCCTCTTTCTCTAGCCATAATCCCCTAATAGAAAATCTCGATTATACAATGCAGAACAACTATATGGTGTTCTCACGCTGGTTCTTTTTAAAACGTGGTACATGTTGTAAAAACAATTGTAAAAACTGCCCATTCAAAAACACAAAATTAACAAGTGATGCAAAATAGCAAAAAAATCATAAAGAGAAAAAAATTCATACAAATATTAATATGCAATAAAAACTCTTTAAAGCACTAAAAAACGTTTTTTGATGAATATTTTATCTATATAATTGCATATTAATTTCCGTACCCTTTCAGCCATCTTGTTTATCTTTTTATAACATGCTTTCTTATTAGAAAATGACAACCAGATAAACAAAAAACAGGATAATCAATGAAACAGTTCAAGCCTAATATTGTCGCTTGCGCAATAGCTGCCCAATTTTTTACTGCCGGTCATGCTGTTGCAGCGGAGCAACAAGTTGCAACAGAAAAAGCAATTGAAACAATTCAAATTACCGCGACTCGTCGTGCGGGCTCAGTGCAAGAAGCACCACTTAATATTACCGCCCTTGATGGTGATGTGATCAAAGATCAAAACATTGGTGATCTTGAAGATGTGGCACGCTGGGTGCCAGGTTTAACTATTTCTGATCAAGGTGGCCGTGAAGGTTCACCGATTATTGTCCGTGGCTTAAATACCAATACTTCAGATCGTATTTCTGATGGTGGTACAGTTGCCACTTACGTGGGTGAGATTCCACTTAATATTGATTTACGTTTAACAGACGTAGACCGTGTTGAAGTGCTTATCGGTCCACAAGGTACATTATACGGAGCGGGAACATTAGGTGGTGCAATTCGTTACTTATTAAAACAACCTCAGCTCGATATTACCGAAGTCCAAGTCACTGGTGATGTGTTTAGCTTAAACGAAAGTGACGGCACTGGCGGTGAGTTTGGTTTAGTATTTAATACGCCGTTAATTGACGATGTATTGGCAATCCGCGCTAGCGTCAATTACTACACCAACCCAGGTTATATCGATTATAACTTCGTAGTACAAAACCCAGGCGTATCAAACCCAAATCCTGATTTTACCAACCCACAGGATGTTAGTGCTAACTTGCGCAATGTCAGTGATGTAAATGATGAGCAAATTACCACAGGACGCGTGTCCTTGCGTTGGCAAGCCAACGAAGCAGTAGAAGCAACGCTAAACTATTTTTATCAAAAACAAGAAAATGGCGGTAATTCTACATCGCAATATAATTCATTAAGTGACAGCAGTGGCCTACAAGGGATGGTTGGCCAGTATGAAAATGCCGCGCGGATACTTGAGCCTGGTGAAGAAGAAAACGACTTATTAAGCTTGGAAATTAAAGCGGATTTAGGTTTTGCTGAACTTGTATCTGCCTCTGGTTGGTCAAGCTATGAGCAATCTGGACAACGTGATCAAACTGATTTGCTTTACGACATATGGACTGGTTATGCAGAATTTCCAGCGTTTGTTGCGCAAACCTTGGATACATCAAAACGTGATAGTTTCACTCAAGAAATTCGTTTAGTGTCTAACTCTGATAGTGCTTTTAACTGGATTGTCGGTGGTTACTACAACAAGCTTGAAACTCACTCAGACGATCGCGAATACACACCCGGTTTAACTGAGTTTTGGGGCGATGATATTCCTAATCTACAACAAGATCTCGAGTATATTTTAGTCAGTGACTCTGAAACCACTGAAAAAGCACTATTTGGTGAAGTAGGTTATGCGTTTACCGATCAATTCAATGTAACCCTTGGTGCGCGTTTTTACGAATATGATGTATCCACTACTTCAGGCTCAGCCACACCGTTGTATTCAGGTGATTTTTCATCATTAGATCAACTTGCAATGGTGAATACGAGCGCCAGTGATAACGGTAACTTATTTAAATTTAACGCTAATTACACTTTTGAAACTGGTGTACTAGCCTATTTTACCGTTAGTGAAGGCTTTAGGATTGGTGGTGGCAACGGCCTAGCTCCTTGCCCTGATGTGTTACCTGAACAACAAATTGTCTGTGCTCTACCAAATGAAATTGGTTATGAACCTGATACCACTGTAAATTATGAACTTGGTTTTAAATCGAGCTGGTTTAAAAACCGCCTACACTTTAACGCGGCATTATTTAATGTTGATTGGAAAGACGCGCAAATCGGTAGCACAACCGTAAATGGTCAGGAGTTGATTACCTCAAATGCAGCTACTGCTAACTCTAAAGGGGTTGAAGTTTCAAGCCGTGCAATCATCGCGGATAACTGGACTGCTTATGCCACATACGCTTATGCCAAAGCGCAATTAACTGAAGATTCTCCTGATGTATTTGGTGCAGGAGTACAAGGCGGTGAAGATGGCGACCGCTTGCCAGGTGCGCCTGAGCATCAATTCTCGTTTGGTCTGCGTTACGAACAAGATGTATTAGATAATAAACTTTTAAGCGTAAATTACGGTATAACAGCACAGAGCGATACGATCACTAAAATTGGCTTAAAAGCTGATGGTGAAACGCTTGCAGGCTATGCCTTGAGTAACTTATCTGCCAAGCTAACCGGTGATATGTGGTCGGCCACTCTCTATGTTGATAACTTATTCGATAAGTACGCGTTCACCTCTGTACGTCGAGATAAGTCTTGGATTGATTCGAAAGAACTTCCTGAACTACAACGTGTGTATGGTCACTACACTACAACACCGCGTACTATCGGCATGAAGTTTACGTATAACTTTGAACTGTAATAACGGTTATCTATAAATTAAAAAAGCCTTGGTGTTTTACGCCAAGGCTTTTATGCTTATTGCCATGCTGACATCGATACAAAAAAACCTACAACAACAAATTGAGCACGCTATTAATCATAGCAAGCTTAATGACGCGCACTTATTACTGATCAGTAATATTAAAAACACACCAGATGATCACTTTAGCTATTTTTTGCTAGCGCAAGTAAATGTTGCAGCAAATGATATAAGCAAAGCAAATAAACTCTTAAACAAAGCGATTAGTATTACGCCCCTACCTTTATATTTTGCTCACTCAGCCAAATTTGCCGTACTGCGCGGGCAGCTGTTAGATGCGCAGCAATATATAACTGAAGCAATAAAACATCCATATTATGAAGTTATTGAATGCGATTTAATTGCTAATGTACTGACTCGTTTAGGCCATTATCCACTGGCGCTCGAGTGGCAATTACGGGCCTATCAACAAGCCCCTAACAATCCGCAAATAAGTTATAACTTAGCTGTGGCCTATAAAATCATGGGGCAATTGAATGATGCTATACAGCTACTGCGTACACTTACAGAGTTACATCCGCAGCATTTTCAAGCTCACTACTCGCTCGCTGAACTTAACAATAACAAGCAGGCTAAGCAGCATTTACAACAGCTGTTAACTTTAACCGAATACGCTAAAACGCCGATGCAGCAACAATTTCTGCACCATGCGATTGCACTCAATCACGAGCACTGCGCTGATTATAAACAAGCCTTTGCCCACATTACTACAAGTAAGCAAGCGATCTGTCAGCATGTAAAATATGATGCGCAAGCTCACAAAGCATTTTGCCAGCAACTAATAACCTTAAGTCACGGGTATACGCCGCCCTTAAGCGACAGCGATTTTACCCCGATATTTATTGTTGGTATGCCGCGCTCAGGGACTACTTTGCTAGAAAAAATAATGAATCAATCAGATTTGGTGCAAGGTGTTGGTGAACTCAATGATATTGCCCAGGTTTGCCAAGGTAATAATGCTCAGCCATTAAATAGCGTGGTGCTCAATGACGCATATAAAAATGCTGCGTTAATGGCGAAGTTGAGTCAGTATAAACAGCGTATTAGTCAACTAGTAGCAGCACAGCTACGCAGCTGCGACAAACAGCCATTTAATTTTTACTATATCGATTTAATTTTAGCGGCTTTCCCGAAGGCTAAAATCATTTGCATGCAACGAGGCCGAAAAGCTAGCTGTATAGCTAATTACCGCCAACTGTACAGCCCAGCCAGTGCGTTTCATCACTATAGCTATAACCTGCAAGACATCGATAGTTTTTATCAAGATTACAGCTCTTTGATAAATCATTTTGCAGCAAAACACCCGGATAATGTGATGATTATGCAATACGAAACATTAGTATCAGAGCCAATCACAAGCACGCAGCTGCTCTATGATTTTTGTGATTTACCTTGGCAAGTTAAGTGTCTGGATTTTCATAAGCAACATAGCCCGTCGGCAACAGCAAGCAAAGTACAAGTACGCCAGCCTCTCAATAATAAAGCCATTGATTACTGGCAGCACTACGGATTTGCGTTTAACGCGAAGGACAAGGACCCGTTTCGATAGGTAGTTCGTCTCGGCCGCCCCACTCACTCCATGAGCCGTCATAAACATGCAGATTTTCATATCCGCACTCATCGGCAAATAACGCCAAGATGCATGCAGTAACGCCGGAGCCACAACTAAATTGCAAGGTAGTTTGCAGATCTGCTTGATCGCCAAGTACAGCCTCGAAAGCAGCTTTAATATCAGCGAATGGTTTTGCTTCGCCATCATCCAATAATTCAACAAAAGGTAAAGCGCGGCTATTTGGAATATGGCCGCTGCGCATCCCAGCTCTCGGCTCTGCCATTTCACCTAAATAACGCTGATAACCTCGTGCATCAAGTAGTACGGTATGTTCATCATCTATGCCCTGAAAGACTGCAGCAGCATCAATAAAGTAACCAACTCGCGGTTTGGCAACAAAGTTACCTTTATGATAATGGCGGCTATATTCAATTTGAGTTAAATAACCCAACGACTGCCACTTAGCAAGGCCACCACCGAGTACTTTGACATTATCAAAGCCCATGGCTTTAAACATCCACCAACCTCTTGCAGCACTAAATAAGCCTTGGTCTTCGTAGATGATAACTAAGGAATCTTTATCAACCCCCATTAACTGCATCTGCTGAGTAAATTGCTCCGCACTGCACATGGTATGCGGTAGCGGATTGTCTTGATCGGCTAATTGCTTTTTAAAGTCAAAACGCTGCGCATTAGGTAACTTAGCTTCTGGTTTATACTCTCCCAGCTTACCTGGACGCACCATACCGGCATCAAAAATAATCAGCTTGGGGTCGTTTAAGTGCTCGTTCAACCACTGGCAAGTTACGATGTTTTTCATTGTTATCCTTTACTTCATTAATTTGCTGAGAAAAAACATCCAATCCTAACAAACGTTTTTCAACAGCATCAGCATGTTCTTTTGAGCAATCTTGCCACCTTCCTTGGACACTGTAAACATGCTTTAAATAATTGAAAAATTGATTTCTAAGTTGAGCATTGAATTGCCAACCTTGGTTCATTTGCGATATTTTTTCACTTAACTCCTCATTATTGCGCGCATGTAAAACCAATTCATCAATGTTATAGCAAGCCTGCCCAAGCGTAATAACACGGCGCCCTAACAATAACGCCTCTAGTCCGACGGTAGAATTAATCGTGATCACGGCCTGTGCATTTTCTATTAAATCAGCCGTCACATTGCCGTTGGCAAATACTGCCTGAGGGTGCTTTTTATATAAATGAGAATAATGTTTATGCCAAGAGGGGTGTTCTTTAAATACCACTTTTAACTCTGGATCATTTAGTTTTTCAATCGCTGTCATTACTTCTGTAAATAACATCTCCATTGAATTAATCCAGGGCGAATAACAAACGATTTGCGTATCATGGGGAACCTGAAAAGGCACGAAAATATACCTTGGCGGTAACTTACTCTGTAAAAATGCTTTACGTTTTTTGTGATTTGATCGAGGCATTAACGCTAAAGCGCTTAAATCAGATGCATATGATGATTCAAAATTAAGGTAAAAATTTCGATCACGCTTAATTGCAGATGCAAAGTTAACACCTTTAGGATCTAAACAGCTAGTATTTGGCAGCAAGCCATTTTCATAATAAAAAACGTTAATTTCTAGCTTTTTCGCCGCTTTTACTACTGTGATATTAGGCAGTTTATGACCATTCCAAATAACCAGATGTGTTGGTTTTTCCCGAGTAAGTAACGCCAAATACTTAGCGTAGCGACAACGCTCGACAAAATTGAGTAGAAGGTAATAAGGTAAGATTAACAAGTAACTATGCCAAATAGCATGCTTTGCTTGTTTACGCTTTATCTGAGTAGCTATTATATCGTCAAAAGACGCTTTAAATGCCTCCGGTAAGTACTTTAATGCACGCAGTATTGGCTTACCAAAAATATGTAAACTAGCACTTAAATTTAGTTGAGTGATTAACTTTTTATAGTAGCGAGCATGTACATTGCGACGAGATACGAATAAAAAGTGCATAGGGTGCTTATACCAATTTTAATATTTGATATAAATACTAAGCCGTAATAATGACTTATTTATGAATGAAGCGTTACAATACTTTATTAGCTACTTAAAAGACGCAGATCACATAGATTTATTTTACTGTAGTAAAATTGTATTATAGGCGGTAAAACTTAATAAATAAGATGGCGTTATCTAATTCTTCTGCCACATATTGAATTACCAATTAAAAGTCTAAAAGCGACCCATTATGCCTAAACATTACCTGCTTTATGTAGAACAACCTTACAGCTTTGCTATTTTACGCCCAATTCAAGATGCAATTAGAGCAAATGGAGATAAAGCCTGCTGGTTTATTACAAAAAGAAGTGGAATTGCCAACGGCTTGTTAGAAGGAGAGCAACAACTTAAAAATATTGAAGATGTCAAAAACTTTAATCCCTGCGCAGTGTTCGTACCTGGAAATGTAGTCCCAGATTTTTTCCCCGGTGTGAAAGTGCAAGTTTTTCATGGCTTAGAATATAAAAAGAAAGGTCATTTTGCGATTCGAGGTTTTTTTGATTTGTACTGTACTCACGGTCCTCTTACAACGGAACCATTTACACGCTTAGCAGAAAAACACCGTTATTTTAGAGTTATAGAAACTGGCTGGCCGAAACTTGATCCTTATTTTAATTACGAAAAAAGACAAAATGAGAAGCCCGCTATCTTATATGCGCCAACATTTTCGCCAAATTTATCTTCTCTCGAGATTTTATTTGAGCAAATAAAATCACTTGCAAGTAGTGGTGATTACGATATAAAACTGAAGTTTCATCCAAAAACTAAACCTCAGTGGCAAAAGCTTTATCAGACTCTGGCTGAAATGGAACATTTTGAAATTTGCCAAAACGATAACTTAATCCCATTAATTCAACACGCTGATGTGGTTATTTCAGATACATCAAGTGCCGTCGATGAATCATTATTATTAGGCAAACCCGTTATCACCTTTAACAATAGCCAACCTCAAGATGCTTTAATTAATATCACAGCTGCAGAGCAATTAACTAACGCGCTAGAGCAAGCATTATCTTTCAGCGATGAGCAGCAACTGAAAATTAACCAGTATATAACTCAAGTACATCCTTTTACTGATGGAAACAGCGCTCAACGCATACTAGCAGCAACTGCACAGATTATTGAGACCGGAGTTATGCAAAAGCCGCTTAATCTACTGCGCAGATACAAAATCCGTAAAGCGCTAAACTATATGAAATTAAAGTAATTAAATCGAAGGTGGGCAAGCCCCACCTTACAACATTTATTGCGATAATGGATTACGTACCACTTCAATAATTTCAGTGGTTGAAATTGATGGGGTTCGAATAAGGTATTTAACATCACACAAGCTTTTAAATTCATCAAAACGTCCAGCCCAATCATCCCCCATTACTAATAAGTCAGCATTATGTTCAGTAATGTACTCACCTTTAAGCTCTAATTATTGCTCAATAAACATCTCATCAACGCAATGAACTGATTATTCTCACTCTATCTGCTTCACTGTAAACTGGATTACGACCTTTTTTGACATATTAAGAGCACCTGAAAGCACACCTGCAATTAAGTAATCAGCCGGTGCTTTCGCTCGCTCTAATATATTGATATTGCCAACATGGAAAATATCAAACGTCCCAAAAGTTATTACTCGCCTCATTTATTCTCTTCTAAATAGTTAGCAATGCGCTCAGCAGATAAGCCATCCATTTTACCAGCGAGCAACTTAATAAGCCTCGCCCTATTTTCTTTGAAAACGTCACTCTCGTAACTAGATTGATTAATCATATTGGCGAGATCTTGATAATGCTTAGCAGGGTAACAAATTTCATTAAAATAATGAATATCATCATCCAAACGCCCTTTCAAACGAAATGAAAAAATACCACGGTAACTCCAGCGTAATTTATAGAAGTCACACCATATAACGGGTTTATCTAGTGCAGCAAATTCAAAAATAGCTGACGATGCGTCTGAAAGCATAATATCGGCAACCGCAATAAATGGTGTTAAATCAAATTGATTTTCATCCGCAATATAAACATTTGTGTGTTTTTTCCAATTAGCTAATTTAAAGCGTTGTTTTTTATAACGTGGTTTTGTAAGCGTAAAAAAGTGTGGTTTTATAATTATATTATAATCTGCAAAGTCATCCGCAAAATGGTCGCTCATACACTCAATTGAACTTGGATAAAATGTAGGCGCATATAGCAATGTTCTTTTATTAGGATCCAGACCGAGCTTTTCCAGTGATATTTTTTCAACACTGTAGTCAAATAGAGGATCTAACTTCGCATAACCTGAGTCAATAAAAGTACCGTTAGGATAAAGGCTTTGTAATCGATTTTTCCGATGTACCCCTTCAACAAACCTTACAGTCATTCCTGCATTTGATACATCGTAGTAGCACTGTTTGGGGCCAATTCCGTGTTGCATCAGTGCTGTTTTTTTATTTAACTTTTCGCTTTGTGGAAATGCATTACCAAATATAATCCAATCAACTTCACTTTTTTGGTAAAAAGCAAAAGCCTGACTGGTATCATTTAGCCAAACTGCTGATAGCCGATTGTCTGCAATAAACTTATTGCAAACAGAAATTAGTTTCGCATCCTGCGATTTATAAAAAATCAATACACATTTATGCCCTTTTTTGGTCAGCTTTTTTATAACTGGTAAGTATTGAGGGATATAATAAATATGCAAAACATCAAAATACACGAACATAATTTACATTAATTTAACCAAAAACAAATGCCATTGTACAGAAACCATAATTTTATTTCAGCCTAAACTATCATAACAACGACTATTTTTGCTTAAATCTTAATAATCTCGGTTCTCAGTGGTGCCATTTTCGCGAGTATTTTATTTTGCACTGTATGACTAATATTTTGTTCATTCATGGCATTAATTAACAAATCAACCACATGATTAAAGTCACCCTCCGTGATGTGCATGCCAGTATGAATATCAACCATACTATCACGCGTATATTCACAGGGCCCATCAGTTAGTACACACAAATGATTAATAAAGCCTTCACGGAAATGGCTAATATTTGCATGCTCAAAGTAATGAATAATTTGTTCGTCATTACCGATTTGATTAATGAAACTATCAACCAGTCTTTGTAGCCCTGCTTGACCACCAAGTTGCTGATACAACGTTAGATTTGAAGCCGATGAACAACCTGCTAAGCTGGCTATTAACACTATCGTTGTTAGTATTTTTCCCATTACCAATATCCTGTTACCGATAAGTACCAACCGGTTTGGTCTTTTGCCCCAGCAATACTACCTAAATCAAGGTATGCTGCAGTGACACTTACGTATTTATTTGGTATCCAAGCAACAAACACATCTTGCCAATCTTGCTCACCCAATCCGAGATTATTTGATTTTTGACGATACTCTATTCCAACAGCAACTTCTCGACTAAGAAAAATGGCAGTACTACCTTCAAATAATAGTTTTTCATTGCTATTCGCCCCACCGTATCCGAGTAAGCCAAGCTGATTTGCTTCACTATAACGCGTGGTAACATTCCAAAACCAGTTATAACCTGCAATGGCCCCTAAATGTAGCTTGCTTGCAGCAAGGTAAATATCCGTACCGGAGGTATCCTTAGCCCCTACTAACATAGCGACTGCGCCATCATCAAGTGATTTATGTTGTACTCCCAAGGTAACTTGAGGCCAGTCACTATAAACAATATCACCATAGAGCCTAACCTTAACACCGCTGATTTCTTGTTCTATCTCGGTATTTAGCGCCGGCACAGCAAAGTTTTGCTGTGCATAGCTAAGCTCAACGCGATTAAATAAGTTAACTTGTGCACCGCATACATCTAAGCTGTAATCGGTAACATCGGCCCGACTACAAAAGCCATTAATAGAAAACTCATCCTCGCTGGCATAACCCGCAAGCTGCGCCCAAGGCACGATACCACCACCACCACTACCTTCTACTTGCGATACTCCTGGCGTTGCTAGCAGCTTGCCTTTTGAGGCAAAAGTATTAAATGCAGATAATGCGATAACAGTTAAACATAATAATTTAAGCTTTTTCATTATACTGCTCCAACCATTGCTCAAACACGTCTGCTTTGAGTGGACGACTTAGATAATACCCTTGCACATGATCACACTGCATTTTTTGTAGCAGCTCTAGCGACTCTAATGTTTCAACCCCTTCGGCTACCACAGAGAAGCCAAGCTGATGACCTAAGGTAATCGTAGATTCAACAATAAACTGATCTTTTTCAGATTTATCTAGTTTA
Source organism: Pseudoalteromonas sp. SR44-8 (assembly GCF_014163635.1). Taxonomy (NCBI): domain Bacteria; kingdom Pseudomonadati; phylum Pseudomonadota; class Gammaproteobacteria; order Alteromonadales; family Pseudoalteromonadaceae; genus Pseudoalteromonas; species Pseudoalteromonas sp. SR44-8. The sequence goes on along the minus strand of NZ_JACJDS010000011.1, from coordinate 9,189 downwards.
AGAATGAAACACTTATCTAACTTCAGCTCGTCAATAGGTAACATTTTCAGGCGCCCTAGCGATGTTTGCCCAACCCCATAATCATCAAGAGAAATTTTGACACCGATTGCTTTCAAGTTTTCCAACGCTTGAATACCTTTTTCTTCATTTTCAATCATATCGCGCTCTGTTAATTCAATCGTGATAAGCGCAGGTGCAACTGAAAACTGTTTTAATGTACGAATTAAATTGGAGTGAAAGCCGGGATAAGCGATATCTTGGGCTGAAACATTAATTGCAGCTTGCATATAAATGCCTTGCTGTTGCCAAAGTCCGACCTGTGCTATTACTGTTTTTACCACCCAACCGGTAAGGTCAACAATTAATCCCGATTGTTCAGCTAGGTCAATAAATAGCTCCGGCGATACCCAACTACCATCCTTGCGTTGCCAACGAATAAGCGATTCCACTTTATTGATTTGTTGTGTAGCGATATGTAATTTAGGCTGATAGGTCATAAACAATTGACCATCGTCATCATTAATCGCTTGCTTGAGCTCATCGATCATAATGAGCCTATCAAGATGCGCTTCATCCTCTCCAGGCAGGTAATAATGAATATTTTCATGAGCACTTGCGGCACTATCCACAGCAATCAAGACCCGACGCATTAAATCATCCGCTTGTAACCCTTGTGAAGGATACTCCACCACACCAGCACTAAAACGTAAATTGATTTTAAGCTTTTGAATAGTATAACCAGCTTGTAACTGCGCCATTAACCCGACTATGCCACTTTTAAGATTACGCCCTGCACTACTAGGAAAAGCGGTTAAAAATTCATCACCACCAATACGTGCATGTAAACCACCAAACTCATCTGAAAACTCAGCAATACGTAAAGCCACAGCTTTTAAGCAGTCATCGCCAATACGAGCTCCTAGCTTATCGTTAATATGCCTAAGACCACGAATATCGATTGCCACTAAGGTGTATTCTTGGTTTTGTTCAAGATTTTCGCTCAACACTTCCAGCATTGCAGAACGATTATAAAAACCAGTTAAAGAATCATGCTTTGCGGCAAAGCTAATTTGTTGTTCACGCTCTTGGATATCATTACCCATGTTCTTAAAAGCATCAATTAATGTAGCTATTTCATTGCTTTGGTTTTTACTCATCGCATCAACACTGTAGTTTCCTCGCGCAAACTGCCGCGCTAAACTCGCCAACTGTGATAACGGCATGGTTAAGTTTTTGGCCAATAAACTACTGGTAATAACGCCGATAAAAATCGTTAAAGACGCAAGAATGACTAACGTGTAAAACAATCTCTCAAATTCACTGTAACTCTGCGTTAGATCAGCACTAAGCAATACATTAACGGGATGATCGTCAAGTGAAGGCAAATGTACATCGCGATTGCGATATACCAATTGTTCACCAAAAATACGTTTTGTGGTGGAATTATGAAAATACTCGTTTGGAATAAATGGGCTTGGACGCTCTAACAAAGAGCTTTTAACCAAATTATCGCTTTTAGCTATAAAGCTTACATCCATACCTGTTAAGTTTTTTAGTTCAACCGCAACCTCATCATCAATTTTAAAACCTACTAAACTGTAGGCGATAGTACGCGGGGCTTTAACTGGTAGTAAAATGACTTGATACAATTGTTCGTGTAGCACTACAAAACTAGATTGCTCGGTATTATTGAGCAACTCATTCATTAATTCTTGTAAGTTATTATTAAAATCTTGCTGTTTATTAGTAGAAATTAACTTTCCTGACAGATCTAGAAGCAGCATTAAATCAGCATTGATTCGCTGACTATGATTATACAATGCGCTACTAATGGTATTTGCATCTTTGGTAGCAACCGCTTGTTTAAAGCCAAAATCAGCAGTCAGTACTTTTGCAGCTGTGAGCAATAAACTTTCTTTTGACGCTAGGTACTGCTTATAGACATTTTCAGCCACATTAATATCTTGGGTGACCTTTTTTTCATTAAATTGACTCGTCGACCACCAAAAACTAAATAAGCTCACAACAGTAGTTAATAACACTAAGCCTACACATAAAACAGTTATGCGATTTTTTAAACTATTAGTCATTCCCACCCTTAAACTTACTACCAAAAGTATTACGTGGCTTAGGCTCAGTTGTTTGCAGTGTCACTTGTAAACTATGAGGTGAATTTACAGCTAACGTTAAAGGCTGTTTTGCTTCGAGTGCGTTCTTTTGTAAAGCATGCCAAATAGTTAGCTGTACTGGCAAATTTAGGCCACTTAGTTGCACATTCCCATGCTCATCACTTTGATAAACATCAGCGCTTTTCGCAACATAAATATACCCTAGCATAGAATCATGGATATTACAGCCAAGCACCACAACCCCTTGATTTTCAAATTTAATCGGAGCTTCTGGTTGTCCAGAATATAACTTTAACTGAAATGGTTTAGCTTCCGAGAAAGAATATACATGGTGGCGAATATTATCGCTATTAGGAAAGTTCACTTGCTGCCCTTGGTGAGCAATCAAAAGCGTTGGTGAAAACTGCTTATCTACTTGATCCATTATCAGTACAGGTAACTGTTGCGATAATGTTTTATTGCTTTCGCTAGCAATTTCTATCACTGCATTGGTGAGAGGCTGCCCATATTGATCAACGATGTTGAGCGTAACATCTTGCGCATAAACATCGCATGCAAGCACCATAGCGAAAACTGTCATGATGCTTTTTGTTGCCATTACTTGCAGTCTCATTTGGTCATCCCCTGTTGTGCGAACACTAACATATGAGTATCTCTAATTAATCTTAGGTTAAGTTAATTAGAGACTGACTCTAAATGCAAGAATAAAAGCCCAGTAACTATAAATAATAGCAAAACTCTAAGCTTTTAAAATGGTGCAAGTTGATTACTAGTAATTAAGCATTAGAAATTAAACCATATTGCCCGTCTAAAATGGCAATTACTTCACTACGCGGATCTGTTGGAATTAAAATATCACGACCCACAATTTTGCTAGCGATACCTACATAAGTATCAGAAACAGCTAACATAACCGACTCAGGTAAAATGTAATCTTTTGCTAGTTGCTCACGTTCAAGCATGCGATCTTTATTCAATAACACATCACTATCAGGCACATTATTAATTAACAATTGGCGGAACCCTTCTTTAGAGTTCTCAACAATTTTACCATCACGATACGCAGCACCATCCCAAATTCTTGATGAATCAGGCGTCCCAACTTCATCGATATAGATTAGTTTATCTGTACCATCAATATCTTCTACATAGCCAAACTCAAATTTTGTATCGACAAAGATTTGATCTAGTTTACCTAGCTCAGCACTAATTAAAGCAAAACCCTCAACAAGTAATTTCTCGTATTGAGCAACATCATCTTCGGACTTAAAATTAAACACACTCAAGTTCTTAGTTATGTTTTCACGGGTAATATTGACATCATCCACCGCAGGAATATCTGCAACGCCAGTAATAATACCTTTTGTTGATGGCGTAATTAACACATCGTCTAACTTTTGATTAGCCGTTAAGCCTTCAGGTAATTCTAATCCACAGAAATTACGTACACCTTTACTGTAATCACGCCACATGCTGCCCGTAATGTACTGACGAGCAATTGCTTCTACTTTTACTGTACTGGCTTTACGTACAATCCACACATACGGATGCGGAATATCAACAATGTGATTCCCTGCAAGGCCTGCCTGATCAAATAACTTAAACCAATGAGCAGCAACTGTGTTTAATGCGACCCCTTTACCTGGCACGCCATTTAAACCATTTTCGCCCTGCCATATACAATCAAATGCAGAGATACGATCAGAAATAACCATAATAGCCAGTTCTGTACCCTTTGGCACTTGGTAACCTTTGTCACTGATCAAACGCGCGCTGTCTTCGTCTGTTAACCAATAAACTGAACGTACTTTGCCACTGTGAACTGGGCCCTTTGTGCGTATTGGTAAGTCATCGTTTACGTCTAAAACTTTATAGCTAGTCATGCTATCTCCGAGTATATGGCACGCCCTGTAAGGGCGATCGTATGGGTATGGGGTTATAAGCCGCTAATAATAATCGAGACCGGGGGAAATCACAATTAAAGCACTATGTGATTTAACGCAGTTTAGTTGGTATTTTATTATACACGTTATAAGATAACATCAAAATCCAGTAGTAATTTACGTGATGATTAATATACAGCAGCTAAGTTTTAAATGGCAAAAACAACAAGTCAAACCCACTTTAGCAATTGCAACACTTAGCATTGCTAAAGGTGAACATGTGTTTTTACATGGCCCTAGCGGCTGTGGTAAATCCACTTTATTGTCGTTACTTGCAGGTATTAACCGTCCTACATCAGGCCAATTGAGTATTTTAGGTTGTGAACTGGGTCAATTAAGTAAAAGTAAATGCGATAAGTTTCGCGCTGAGCATATTGGGTATATCTTTCAAAATTTTAATCTACTTCCTTACCTATCACCGATTGATAATGTCACATTAGGTTGCCAATTTTCAAAACCACGGCAAAAAAAAGCATTAATTAATAGTCCAACCCTTAATCAAGAGGCCTCAAGGCTATTAAATGCACTGGGCTTAGACGAGCAATTACACCAACAAAATGTGGCTAGCTTGAGTATTGGTCAGCAACAGCGAGTCGCGGCGGCGCGCGCTTTTATTGGCAGCCCCGAATTGATAATTGCCGATGAACCAACGTCTGCTCTTGATGCAAACAATCGCCAGTCTTTTATCAACTTACTTTTTACACAAGCAAACGAAGCGAATAGCACCTTACTTTTTGTTAGCCATGATACCAGCTTACAACCACTTTTTAATCGCAACATTGATTTACTGTCGCTACAGGAGCAAGGTAAATGATCCTCTTAAAACTTGCTATTAGTAGCTTATATAATCGCCGCGCTAGTGCATTCTTAACTCTGTTTACTATTGCTGTTAGTGTCATGTTATTGCTGAGTATTGAGCGAGTACGGGTTGATGCCAAAAGTAGTTTTAGTAATACCATTTCTGGTACTGATCTAATTGTTGGCGCTCGTACCGGAGATATACAGCTGTTATTGTCTTCGGTTTTTCGCATCGGTCATGCTAATAATGGCGTTAGCTGGCAAAGCTACCAATATATAAAACAGCAACGCGGCGTCAACTGGACCATTCCGCTATCACTAGGAGATAGCCATAAAGGCCAAGCGGTACTGGGCACCTCCGCTGATTATTTTCAACATTATAAATTTGCTAAAAAGCAGCAGCTTAGGTTTAGCCAAGGCCGCGCCTTCGCCCATTTAAATGAGGTCGTACTGGGCGCGCAGGTAGCAGCCAAGCTAGGCTATTCGCTGGGTGATAGTATCGTTATTTCACACGGTATGGGTAATACCAGCTTTCATCATCATGATGATAATCCTTTCACTGTGGTTGGCATTTTAGATGCGACAGGCACGCCAGTTGATAAAACCCTACATATTCCATTAGCGGCTATTGAACTGATCCACAGCGGTAACCACACCAGCCATGAACATGAACATGAACATGAACAGCATGATGATCTAACAGGCGAACCTAAGCAAATCACCGCGTTTTTAGTGGGTTTTGATTCTCCGCTTTATACGTTACAAGTTAGGCGCAATATTAATCAGTACAAACCTGAAGCGTTGCTTGCCATCATGCCTGGTGTAACTTTGCGTGAGCTATGGGAAATGCTGACAATTGTTGAAAAAATCTTGTTACTGTTTTCTGTCGTAGTGGTACTCGTGAGCCTGCTAGGCATGCTAACGACCCTATTGGCCAGCCTTAACCAACGCCGCCGCGAATTGGCCATTTTACGCTCGGTCGGTGCGCGTCCTTGGCATTTATTCACATTGATCAGCATAGAATCACTACTGATAACCTTTTTAGGTTGCCTAGTAGGTTGTGGGTTATTTTATTTATTAATGTCTCTTGCCACAGGTTACTTGCAAAGTAATGCCGGCATCACAATCACCATTGCGATGCTATCGAGCTATGAACTGGTATTGATCGGCGCTATTATGGCGGCCGGCTTTATAGTTGGTTTGATACCAGCCACCCGCGCCTATTTTTACTCATTGTCTGATGGCATGAGCATTAAAATTTAAGAGGAATATCATGCAGTACTTTCAAAAGCTCAGTTTGCTTTGCTTAGTTATTTTTAGTTTTGGTTATAATTTTAGTAGTTATGCCAATGAACCAAAAGAAATTTTTTGGGAAGATTTAATTCCTAAGGGACATGTACAAATAGATACTCAAGATCAAGCTAGCCATGAAGGTACAGAGCAAAATTGGGTGCAACCTGATCTAGATGCACCAATTGTTAAGGAACTCAATGGCCAATCAGTCAGCTTACCTGGGTTTGTAGTACCTCTTGAAGGTGACAGCGAAATGATTACTGAGTTTTTATTAGTGCCTTACTTTGGTGCTTGCATCCACGTGCCACCACCACCACCGAATCAAATTGTTCATGTGACAATTAAAGGCGGCGTGCCAATTGAAAGTTTGTACGATGCCATAGTCGTTACCGGCGTCATCAGCACTGAAACCTGGAGTGGCGACATTGCACAAGTGGGCTATAAAATGACAGCCGTCGGCGTTGCACCGTTTGAGCTGTAACTCAGATACATACCTCAGGCGTGTTGTTCCCAGTGCTGCAAATAGCAGCTCTCAAGTGCAACATGCCTTAACTTATTTTTGGCATTGACTACAGTACACTGTACTACGTTGCCCTAAACGAATTTCTGTTAATGCTTTCTTACATACCATACATGGCTCACCTTTGCGGCCATAAACTAATAACTGTTGTGCAAAGTAACCTGGTTTACCATCACTTTGGGCAAAGTCTTTTAATGTCGTGCCACCTTGAGTGATAGCCGCAGCCAAAGTATCTTTAATAATAGGGATTAATTGCTGATAGCGCGCTTGTGATACTTTTCCTGCTTCACGTTTTGGATGAATACCGGCCTTAAAAAGAGACTCGTTAGCGTAAATATTACCCACACCAACCACCACAGCGTTATCCATAATAAATTGTTTGATTGGCACTTTCTTATTTCGTGACTGCTCATATACGCGCTTAGCAGTAAATTCATCAGTGAGTGGCTCAGGGCCCAGTTTGCTCAGTAAGCTATGACATTCTCCGGGCGCTTGCCATAAACAACAACCAAATCGGCGTGGGTCATTTAGTCTCAATGCTTTACCGTTGGCAAATATAAACTCGATATGATCATGCTTTTTTAATGGCTCATTTTGTTCAACAACTCGTAAATTACCCGACATACCTAAATGCAAAATAATGCTGCCCAGTTCACACTCAAGTAGCAAATACTTTGCCCTACGCTCAACAGCTAAAACAGCTAAGTTAGCGATTTTGTACACATCATCCGGCACAGGCCAACGCATATTCGGATTATGAATATTCACCTTTGTAACTGTTTGCTGCAAAATATGTGGGGTGATCCCCATTCGGCTAACTTCAACCTCTGGTAATTCAGGCATACTATTTAGGCTCACTTTGTGAAAAATTAAAACTAGGGAATAAACGCTGCGCAGTTGCTTTATCAAGTGATAACACGCGCTGGTTGCTTTTATCTAATAAATAATAGCCTTGTGGTGCGCTATATAATTGATACAACCAAGGAAGTTGCTCGCCTGCCAACCATACGGTTGCTACAGTCAAAGCTGAGGTATTGTGGAATGCTTGCTGATTATCAGCGACCGACAATTGCATGCTCTGCCATTCATTTACTAATGCCACAAGGTTTGCTGTTGTCGCTTGCCAAAAACTAGCAGGTGCATTATTGATTAATGCAGTGGCGCGCCAAGAAGTGCCTATGCGCTCTATTTTTTGATCGGGAAACTCTAGAGCTAAAATAAAGTTTTGCGCTGGCAATACACTTTGCACACTAGATTGTTCTGAACCACTGTTGAGTTTTGTATGTAATCCATTAAAAAAGAAAATCATCAACAGCATGGAAAAAATAACCACATTATTCCAGCCCCTGCGACCTAACTGCATTTGAGTTCTTCCTAAAAGATTCAATTAGTTAAAGTGTAACCAAAAACATATAAAAATGGCAGTTGAATTTTTTAACTACTGTTAAGACTGAATATTACAAAAAATCACCAACGCGAATGTGTCAAAGTTAAATTACTTTGCTAAAATACGGCAAAATTTAAGGAGTTCCGTCATGTCAATGTATGTAGTGGGTCATAAAATCCCAGATTCAGATTCTATTTGTGGTGCAATCGCACTCGCATATTTGAAAAACCAAATCGAAGAACCAGCAATTCCAACTCGTCTTGGTGAAATATCACCTGAAACGCAGTTTATTCTTGATAAATTCGGCTTTGAAGCACCAGAGCTAAAATTAAGTTATGCCGGTGAAGATGTTTACATCGTTGACCATACCGAAAAAACGCAAGCACCTGATGATATCGATCAAGCTCGCGTTGTTGGCGTTGTTGATCACCATAAACTAGGCGATTTAACCAGCTCTACACCTCTTGAATGCTGGATCCGCCCTGTTGGCTGCTCAAACACGATCATTAAAATGATGTATGACTTCTACAATGTTGAAATTCCAAAAGACATTGCAGGCATCATGATGTGTGCAATTTTAAGTGATACGGTTATTTTCAAATCACCAACCTGCACCACAGCTGATATTAAATGTGTTGAAGCGCTTGCTGAAATTGCCGGCATCGAGGACTTTAAAGAATTAGGCATGGATATGTTCCGTGTTAAGTCAGCGGTTGAGAATACTCCAGCGCGTGATTTAGTAATGCGTGATTTTAAAGACTTCAACATGAACGGTAAACTAGTTGGTATTGGTCAATTAGAAGTTATCGATCTAGCGGTATTTGATGATATTAAAGCAGACCTTGAAGCTGATATTGCTAAGCTTAAAGAAGAAGGTGGACGCCACTCGGTATTCTTATTACTTACCGACATCATGAAAGAAGGCTCACAAATGCTGATCGTATCTGACGATGCAACACTAGTTGAAAGTGCTTATGGTGTAACGCCCAAAGACGGAAAAGTATGGCTAGACGGCGTACTGAGCCGTAAAAAGCAAGTAGTACCACCACTGCAAGATGCATTTTCAAAGCTTTAACGTGCTAGGTGCTAGGTGCTAAGTGCTAAGTGCTAGGTGCTAGG